>CAZFOQ010000082.1:0-18545 GCA_964520535.1 uncultured Pirellulales bacterium
TTGACGAACGGCCCGAAGAAGTGACGGAGATGGCACGGAAGACCGCTGAAGATGTCGAAGTTATCAGCTCGACTTTCGACGAACCCGCTGCACGTCATTGTCAGGTGGCCGAAGTCGTTATCGAAAAGGCAAAACGACTTGTTGAGTACGGCGTAGATGTAGTAATACTGCTGGACTCGATAACCCGCCTTGCCCGCGCCTATAACACTGAGATGCCGCACTCGGGTAGAATTTTGACCGGTGGTGTTGACGCCGGCGCCATGCAGATGCCCAAGAAGTTTTTCGGTGCGGCAAGAAATATCGAAGAAGGCGGTTCGCTGACTATTTTCGCAACTGCACTAATCGACACCGGCTCAAAAATGGACGAGGTTATTTTTGAAGAGTTTAAGGCGACCGGAAATATGGAATTGCACCTCGACAGGCGTCTTGTTGACAGAAGAACCTGGCCGGCAATAGATATCAGCCGAAGCGGAACCAGACGCGAAGAGCTCCTGCTCGATCCAAAAGAGCTTCAACTCGTATATCGGCTCCGAAGAGTCCTGAGCGAGCTGAATCAGGTCGAAGCAATCGAACTGCTGAAAAGCAGACTTACCAAGTGCCGAACAAACGCCGAGTTCCTGATGACGATGAACCTTGATTAAGCCGGCAATAGGCATATAATAACCTTTCTATAGAACATGTGCGGATCTCAGAGTTGTCTCTGATTGTTCCCTTTACATTGTCGTTTGTTTTTATTAGAATCAAATTCCGGTAATCATTAATGTGCCGGAATTTTTTTGTTCATAAATGTCAAAATCTGGTGAATTATGGGCGAACAACTCTCAACAGTTTATGAGCCAAAAACCATTGAGCAACAGGCAAATGAAATATGGTCTTCACAACCATATTTTCATGCCGATCCATCGGGCAATCACGAAAAAGCTTATACCATCGTTATCCCGCCGCCTAATGTGACCGCACCGCTGCACCTCGGTCATGCGCTTAACAATACATTGCAGGATGTTCTGATACGTTTTCGCCGGATGCAGAATTACAATACCCTGTGGATGCCGGGTACTGACCACGCCGGCATTGCTACTCAGACGGTTGTTGAGAAGCGAATACTATCGGAAGAAGGAAAAAGACGGACGGACTTCGAACGGGAAGAATTCGTCAGCCGTGTTCAGGCCTGGAAAGATGAATACGAACAATGTATCATCAACCAGCTCAAAGCGATGGGTTGCTCATGCGACTGGCAGCGGACACGATTCACAATGGACCAGGTATGCGCCAAAGCCGTGCGGGCGGCGTTTTTCAAGCTCTTCAGGGACGAGCTGATTTATCGCGGCAAAAGGCTGGTCAACTGGGACCCTGCAACACAGACTGTATTGGCCGATGATGAAGTGGAGCATGAGACGGTCCAGGGACATTTCTGGTATATGAGATATCCTCTTGTCGAGCCGGTCGAAATTCCTTGTGGCACGGGCTTCCAGCCCGTGGATGACCAAGTTAATAAACGAAATGGCGCATACCTGCCTCACTGGACCCAGACCGGGGCAATGTATGCCGTAACATTCCACCTTGCCGACTCACTGCCCGCCGAAGTGCTTGAACAATGGCGCATGGAACGGGACAGAATTGTCCAAAATGCAGAATCGCAAGGGCGTGAACTAACTTTGCATGAGCAACAAGAGCTTGTCCGTCTCTATAGCGACAAAATTGAATCGTATCTTAATGCAGAACACGGGAAATGTTACCTTCGGGAGACAAAGATAGCTGAAATAGTCACGAATGCCCTTAAACATTTCGATAGTGAACGATACGACCTGATTGCCTGGGTCATAATGCCCAATCACGTCCATGCAGTTCTCAAACCCTATGAGGGATTTGAAGTGTCAGACCTTATGCATTCTTGGAAATCATATACGGCAAACAAGGCCAATGAGTTTCTGGGACGCACCGGAATGTTCTGGCAAAGCGAGTATTACGACCATCTAATTCGTGACCAGGAAGATTTCGTACATCAGGTCAATTACGTTCTTTCTAATCCGTCCAAGGCGGGGCTGGCGGACTGGCCGTGGGCGGGCGCAAAGATGGATAACCACGGGCAGGATTCTCAGAGGTGGCACGGGCTTCCAGCCCGTGAAAACACGGCCAAGATGGCCGTGCCACTTAAAATTGAGCATGTAACTGTTGCCACAACTCGGCCGGAGACCATGCTCGGCGATACGGCCATCGCAATGAATCCGTCGGACAAGCGTGCCAAATATCTGGTCGGCAAAAAAGTAAAGCTGCCTATTGTCGGCAGAATAATCCCCATCATAGCTGATGAGCACGTGGTATTGCCCGATGCGAATAGTGACGATGAAAAGGCACGATTTTCCACCGGCTTTTTGAAAGTTACGCCGGCCCACGACCCGGACGACTGGGAGATTGGCCAGAGGCATAATCTTGAAGTCATCAACGTAATGGCGCCCGATGGCTCTATCAGTGACAAACATGGCTGGACAGATGCCGGTGAGCCGGAAGCACAATCTTTGCTTGGTATGGATCGTTTCGAGGGGCGTGAAGCGATTGTCGAGTGGTTCCGGCAGGAAAATCTGCTCGAAGACGTTCGTGAATATGTTCACGAAGTCGGCCACAGCTATCGCAGCCACGTTCCTATCGAGCCGTATCTTTCCGATCAGTGGTATATCGCCGTGAAAAAGCCGATCGAGCATCTCAAAGCGAAGCTCGGCGAAGGACTCATCGAGGGCACGGATGTGCCGGTCAATTCTTTAGCCGGCCTGGCCTTGAAACCTCTGCTTGACGGCCGACTCCGGTTTATCCCGGAACGATATGCAAAAACATATCAAGCATGGCTGGAAAACCTCCGCGACTGGCCCATCAGCCGACAGCTCTGGTGGGGACACAGAATCCCAATATGGTCTTTCAAAACATCGATTGCTGTTCTTGGGGGTTCTTGGGATTCGTATGAACAGGAACTGGACTTAAAAGTAGAACAATCAAAAAAGAACTTTGATAAATTTTTAGAGCTATGCAAACTTACAAATGATGTTTCATTTTATGAAATTAAAATTGAGGGTTTATATGAACGCTACCTTTATGTTTGCAGCAACAAGTCAAAAGCAGACAAAGCTTTTGACTTATTAAATAGAATTCTAAATCACACTAGTCGGGTAGATATTGATGTTGTACATCAAGAAAACGAAGAATTTAAGAATGAATTTGGAAAAGATGCCTTCAATCAAATCAGAGAATTAAGGGCTTCATTCAGTGATATTAAACAAGATGAGGATGTTTTGGATACGTGGTTCAGTTCGGCGTTGTGGCCGTTTAGTACGATGGGCTGGCCGGATGAAACGCCGGAACTCAAAGCATTTTATCCGGGTGACGTGCTTTGTACTGCACGCGAGATCATTACGCTATGGGTTTCGCGAATGGTAATGATGGGGCAGTATTGCATCGGAGATATTCCATTTGGCGATGTATATATTCACGCGATGATACAGGATGGCGAAGGACGCAAGATGTCCAAGAGCTTAGGCAACGGCATCGACCCGCTGGTAGCGATTGACAGCCACGGGGCCGATGCGATGCGATTCACGTTAGCCAGCATGACAACAGATACACAGGATATCCGAATGCCCGTCGTGCAGATGACTTTACCCGACGGCCGCCAGGCCAATACCTCACAGAAGTTTGATATCGGCAGAAACTTTTGTAACAAGCTCTGGAACGCTTCACGTTTTACCCTGATGAATCTCGAAGGAATAGATCCGGCTAAATTCGGTCCTGAAAAAATGGACATCACCGACAAATGGATACTCTCCCGATTGGCCAGAACCGTTTCCGAGGTAACCGAGTCTCTGGAGAACTTCAAATTCAGCGATCCGCTATCGCAGCTATATAAATTCTTCTGGAACGATTTTTGTGACTGGTATCTTGAGTGGGCCAAACCGAGAATGCAGGACAAGCAGGAAAAGCCTATTGCTCAGAATGTGTTAGCTTTCGTATTAGACCAGACTCTGCGTTTGTTGCATCCATTTGTGCCGTTTATCACTGAGGGAATATTCCAAAAACTAAATGAAACTGCACCTGTCAGAAGACTTAAAGGGCTGATGGAGAGCGAGAAAGCAAAAGCATTAGTTATTGCCAAATGGCCGGAATCGCTGGATTCCTTGATTAATAAGAGTGCCGAACATGAAATATCTACTGTCCAGAGTCTCGTGCGAACCGTAAGAGATATAAAGAGCAAATACAATGTTACAACTGTGGCAACGGTTTCGGTAAATTCTGAGGTAAATATTGCTCGTATGTTGAATGGAAACGTGGAATTGATCTGCTCCATGGCTGGAGCTAAAAAGTTCCAGGCAGGAACTGATATTCCCAAACCTCAGAACGCCGCTACTGCGATTGTTGACGATATACAGATTTATGTTCATAATGTAATTGACGTAGAAGCTGAAAGAAATCGTCTGGAAAAACAAAAACAACAGATAGAAAAAGGCAAACAAGCCGTGGAAGCTAAGCTGGCCAATAAAAATTTTATTACAAAGGCCAAGCCGGAAGTGGTAGCACAAGCTCGGGACAGACTGAGCCAGCTTACAGAACAGTTAGAGACCATTACAAAACACCTTCTGGAATTAGAACATAGTAAATGAGTAAACGTATAGAAAAATAAACTGTACAACACATCAACTCATTTACCCATTTGCCGAGTAAAGGCGGTGCAAAGATGGAAACGGAAGCCGAATTATCGCGGATAATCATTAACGAGATGTCCGACCAGCAAATAATCGTCCTCAAAGAGCGTCACGGCGAGCGAAGTTTCCCTATAGTAATCGGTATAGTCGAAATTTTTGCAATCGACCGGCGACTCAAGGGCATCAAGCCGGCCCGGCCAATGACCCATGATTTATTAGCGAATGTAATTGAGGACCTCGGTGCTATAATAGAGAAAATAGTCATAAATGATCTGCGCCACCACATTTTCTTTGCAAAGATTCACCTGAGCCTGAACGGGCGAAAAATTGAAATCGACTCACGGCCTTCCGATGCAATAGCCCTTGGCACAGCTACAAACGCCCCTATTTTTGTTGCCGAGCATGTTTTTGAGCAGGCTTCCGAGTAAAAAGTTCCCAAATCACCGGCACCAGCAGTACTGCAACACCGATGCAAAGTAAACTGTCTGCAACATTAAATGCAGGCCAGTGGTAGTCGCGGTAATAGACATCTATAAAGTCTCGTACTAAACCACCATTAAAGACTCTATCGTACAAATTGCCGGATACACCGGCGGCGAAAAAACCAAGAGCAGTATGAACCAACCGTGGTTGTTGTCCGCTGAAAAGAAAAATCACAAGAACCAACACTAATGCGATAATTGAAATAGCCGCTAAAAAAAAGGTATTGCCGGAAAATAAACCCCAGGCAGCACCATCGTTGAGTGCCCTTACCATTTGTAAAAAACCATCTATAACAGGATAAGTCTGTCGATCTTCCAGCCAGTCAAATACTGCCTTTTTAGTCCATAAATCCAGTACCAATCCCACTATTGTTAATGACCAGAATATAAGATGTGCCTTTAAATCCGGTAATGCTAAACCCTTATGTTTCAATAGAGTCTGGTTTGTATCCATTCGCTCTTTGTTCTCTTTCGTCTTCGTCTTTAATTCGGCCATAACTCGTGTTTGGCATTACATATGAGATACATATCCGACATTTATCTCGTGTCGGAATTTACAATCGTCAGCGAATTATATCATCGCACGCCTTCCTGTCAAAAACTTTGGCAACAGATGGTTTTTTATCTTAACCGGCAATTTCTGAAGTTTGACATTGTCGGCATGATTTTATATCATATTGCAATTAGATTTGGCTGTAAATTACAGACGAGGCATTGCCTCGTCTTTGTTGTCTCTGCTCGAAAGGATTTTTATGGGAAAAAAAACTGTTACTTTGAAAAACAAACCGTTTGTGCTGATTATACGTGACGGTTGGGGTTATAATCCAAATCCGGATGATGATGAATATAATGCTGTCAAATGTGCGAATACTCCGGTTGATGATATGCTGATGGCAGAATACCCAAACTGCCTTATCCATACCAGCGGTAAAGATGTAGGCCTGCCGAAAGGGACGATGGGCAACAGTGAGGTCGGACATCAGAATATCGGAGCCGGCAGAATAGTTCCGCAGGAATCTGTAAGATTAAGCAGAACTATCCAGGATGGCTCCTTTTTTGAGAATAAGGAACTTCTCAATCTAATCAAGTTTGTCAAAAACAATAACGGCAAAATGCACGTCATGGGACTGTGCAGTGACATTGGTGTACATTCGCTTTTGGACCACCTTTACGGCCTGCTCGAACTGGCAACAAGAAACGGCCTGAAAGATGTATTTATCCATGCATTTACTGACGGTCGAGATTCGCCGCCGGACAGCGGTGCAGGATACATAGCCGATATCGAAAAAAAAGCCAAAGAAATAGGAATCGGCACAATTGCCTCAGTGATGGGCAGATTCTACGCGATGGATCGTGACAGCCGATGGGACCGTGTCCAAAAAGCTTATGAATGTATGAGGACAGGAAGAGGCCTCAAGGCAAAAAGTGCCGCAGAGGCAATTTCCCAAAGTTACGAAAAAGAGGTAACCGATGAATTCATCGAGCCGACAAGCATCATCAACGCCGGCAATGAGCCGATAGCTACTATTGATGACGGCGACGGCGTGGTTTTTTTCAATTTCCGCGGCGACCGGCCACGCGAAATTTCGAGAGCGTTTGTTTCACCAGACTTTAAGGAATTTCCCCGAACAACCAGGCCGGATATCTATTACGTCTGTATGACCGAATACGATGCTACTATCCCGGCAGCAGTAGCATTTCCAAAACTGCCGAAAATGAAAAATATCATGGGCGATTACTGGGGCTCACTGGGCCTCAAACAATTTCGCTGTGCAGAGACGGAAAAGTACGCGCATGTCACCTTCTTTTTCAATGACTATACCGAGAAACCGTTTCCCGGCGAAGACAGGCAAATTGTCCCTTCGCCCAGAGTTCGAACATATGATTTGAAACCGGAGATGAGCGCTTATGAAGTTTGCGAAGTTGTATTGAAAAGGCTCGACTCGAAAAAATACGATGTGATAGTAGTCAATTTTGCCAATCCGGATATGGTAGGTCACACCGGCATACTGGCTGCGGCAATCAAAGCGGCTGAAACAGTCGATGAATGCGTGGGCAGAATTCTTGACAAAGTCAAAGCCCTGGGCGGCGTGGCAATAATCTCAGCCGACCACGGCAACTTTGAAAGAATGTGGGACAAAGCAAAGAATAAGCCCCATACCGCCCATACAATTGGCGATGTGCCGTTGATTGTTTTCGACGAACGCTACAAGAACAGCAAGCTGCGTGAAGGCGGTAGATTAGCCGATATCGGCCCGACTTTGCTTGAGATGATGGACCTGCCGCAACCAAAGGAAATGACCGGCCAATCATTGTTGGATTAGCCTTGCCACCACGTGGCGGGGTCATTACTTTCAACCCTGTGACGTGGTCACAGGGCTAACCAATTTTGTGATGTGGTCACGGACCTAACCATTTCTCAACTTTGTGACGTGGTCACAGGGCTAACCAATTTTGTGATGTGGTCACGGACCTAACCATTTCTCAACTTTGTGACGTGGTCACAGGGCTAACCAATTTTGTGATGTGGTCACGGACCTAACCATTTCTCAACTTTGCGACGTGGTCACAGGGTTAACTATTATTATGGCTTTGCACATATCTTACTTTAGTTTCAAGCTCCTTATCTGAGAAACAGAACCTTTTATCAAAATCCTTTGACCATATTTTACCTTGAGTCCCGAACTTGCGAAGTGTCAAAGTTGCTGAATATTTATACCGATGAACAGCCTTCTCAATCGATTCTTTTGAAACCGAAGCGACTATATGCACGTGATTCGGGCAAACTGTTATCGCAAATATCTTGTGATTAATTCTCTTTGCTTCTTCGAGTATCGCTTTTTCAACAATTTGTCTCTGCTTTGAATTGAGTCTAACCGTCTGATATTTTTGTTGCTTTTGATTGGCCGATTTTAATTTTTCGTTCGGCTCAAGGACTTGTCCATTTTTCACATATCCCCTTTTATCCCCCTGCAGCCAGCTACCGTAAGTAGTCCAGGTAATCATGTAACCGATCATTCTTTTAGTCATTATTTGATAAAATCCGACATTTATTTCGCCTACAACATTTTTCCAATTAATTCTATCAGCACTGCCATTACATGGATTACATTGGTTAGCCCTACTATCAAATGGTGGGGTCATTACGATAGCACTGCTCCTGTTGTGTTTTTCCCCAAAATTTATTCCTTCGCCCCGGCCTTTTCAAGCAATTCCACAATGTCTTTATGCCCCATCTTTTTAGCCGCTTTAAGAGCTGTCCATTCGACATTGTTGATTGTCGCTTTTGCTTTTACCTCAGCGCCCTTATCCAGCAGGAGCTTGACGACCTCCATATGGCCGTTGTTCGTCGCCCACATCAGGACCGACACGCCATTGTAATCTGTTGTTTTAGGGTTGGCACCGTCAGCCAGCAAGGTTTGCACGACTGCGAGGCTGCCATCTTTTGCGGCTTGAATCAATTCTGCATTCTTGTCTGATACATCCGATTTGGCAAAAGTCGTAGGTATCAGATAAATAAATATCATATAGAATAGCATTCGTTTCATTGGATTCTCCTTTTCCCCATCATTTTTGTCTTGCTCCCCAATTCTACTTAAACCGCACTTCTTTTTCAATGGCTTTTTTTCTTCTTATATTCAAAAAATTAGCTTTACTAACTTGCTGCTGGAATTTCACGAAGATATGAATACAATGAACAGCTATGGGACAGATACAGGTACTTGACCAGAATATGATAAATATGATTGCAGCCGGTGAGGTGATTGAACGCCCTGCCAGCGTGGTCAAGGAGCTTGTGGAAAACAGCATCGATGCAGGTACAACCAAGATAACAATAACTATCGAAGACGGCGGCAGAAAGCTAATATCTATTACCGATAACGGCTGCGGGATGGACGCTGAAGATCTGGCACGGGCATTCGAGTCACACACTACCAGCAAAATCAAAACAAGCACAGATTTGCACGGCATAGCAACGCTCGGCTTTCGAGGCGAAGCTCTGGCAAGCATCGCTTCTATAGCGCAAGTCAAGGCAGTTAGCAGAACCAGAGAATCGACGGCAGCCAACTGTATCGAGATCGATTGCGGCAGCAAAAGCAATATCAGCCCCTGCAGTGCCGATTACGGCACAATAGTCCAGGTCAGGGACATTTTTTATAAACTGCCTGGCCGGCGAAAATTTCTTAAAACAGCCAATACTGAAATGGGGCATATCACCGAGCAATTTATCCGTATCGTTCTGTCGAACAAACATCTGGATTTGACACTCATTCACAACGGCAGAGAGATCTATCGATTATTGGAAAAAGACGGCCTTCATCAGAGAATTGCGGCATTGTTTCCAACACCCTCAGGCGGGATTTCCGAAAACCTGATTGAAGCCGACAGTAACGAAAAAGGATTACACATTTTCGCCCTGATGGGCAAGCCGGACATTTCAAGAACAAGCGGCAAATTTCAATATATATTTCTCAACGGCAGATTCATCCGGGACAAATTTATCTCGCATGCAATCAAAGAGGCATATCGAGGGCTTCTGGAGCCCAACAGATTTCCTGTGGTCTTCTTGTTCATTCAGATGCCGCACGAAGATTATGACGTCAATGTGCATCCGACGAAAAATGAGGTACGTTTTTACAATGCCAATTTTGTTCACTCACAAATCCTCGGAGCGCTCCGTGAAAAGCTCTTAGGAACAAATCTTCAGATATCAGCAAAACTGCCGTCGAACACACAGCAAAAAGAAGGTTCGCCTCGTTCGGCATTGGCAAAGGACCAGAAAATTGCCGATGCAATGGCCGAATTTTTTAAAAAGCACAGGCCCACTCAAAGACAGCCACATCTCGGATTTCGCCCAGGCACAGCGGGAACAAAACGCGACACTTCACCCGGAGCCCCCACACAAGAAGCAATCTCCGATACACAATACGAGCAAAAATTTCTGCAAATACACGATAGTTTCATCGTGGCACAAACCGATGAAGGATTTGTCCTCATCGACCAGCATGCACTTCACGAGCGCATTATCTATGAAGATTTGTCCAGACGTATCAGAAACAGCAAACTCCAATCACAGAAATTGTTAATGCCGGAAAGTTTCGAGCTGACTGAGGCTCAGGCTAATCTGCTGGAAAAGAATGCAGAGCTGATAGAAAAGTTAGGAATCGAGCTTGTCCCCTTTGCCCCCAGGACAATGGCAATCCAGGCCTTTCCCACCCTGCTGGCAAAAGCAGACCCGCTCGATTTTATTCAGGACCTAATTGACCTGCTCGAGAGTAAGGATGCAGGTCTGGATGCAGACAGACTGCTCGACGAGGTTCTTAACATGGCCGCATGCAAGGCGGCAATCAAGGCCGGCCAAAAACTAACAACCAGCGAAATAGAACAATTGCTTGCCGATAAAGCAACCGTGGATTACGCAAGTCGATGTCCGCATGGCAGGCCCACCACAATCGAATTTACGATAAGTGATCTGGAAAAACAATTTAAGAGAACCTGATGAAAAAGTGGTGGTGGCTATTGTTAATCATCTCATGCCTTGCTGGTATGGGATTTGTATTATTCGGTATTCAGTCGGACCAAAACCCGGATGTGTCTGTTCCCGCCGATAAACCCGTCAGGATTGTTTCGCTGGCTCCGAATCTTACTGAAATCATTTTCGAACTGGGGCTTAATGAAAACATTGTGGCTGTTTCCAGCGATAGTGATTATCCTGCCGAAGCGGCCAACAAAATTAAGGTAGGGACATTTTGGCAGCCAAATACCGAAGCCATCATAGCATGTCAGCCGGATTTGGTCATTACGCTATGGTTCGAGCAGCAAAAGGCTGTTGCCGATACCTTAAGGCGGCTGGATTACCCTGTTTTGACTCTAAAGATTGAGAAAATCGAAGAGCTTTGGATAGCCATTCAGAAGATCGGGACAGCAACAGGTTGCAGACAGCGTGCGGACAAACTTGTTCAAGGTATCAAAAGCAAATTGAGCGACATAAAGAGTACGACCAATCCCACAAACAAAACCAGAGTGTTGTGGATAATTCAATCCGAGCCTTTAAGAGTAGCAGGCAAAAATACTTTTATAAACGAATTGATCGAGTTGGCAGGAGGTGAAAATGTTCTTGGCACGACTATTCAGCAATATCCACTCATAAGCACTGAAGAGCTTCTCACCTGCAACGCCGAAATAATAATTCAGTCGGCAATGGACTCCGGCAACATCGAAAAACAACAGCAAGCAGCCGAACTTTATTGGAGCAAATATCCAAATTTGCCGGCCGTTGAGAACAATAGAATCTATGTTGTAAATTCAGATACCATGTTAAGATTAGGCCCAAGATTACATCAAGGCATTGAAATTATCTCACGATATTTACAACCGGATATTTTCAAATAACAGGATGATAATATGAACATAAAATTTGACTAATGGTAAAGACTCTGACAGCAAAAAAATTGGCGTTCAGTATTTCTATCTGCCTGGCGGTACTGGTGGTAGTAATGGCGGCATGCACTTTAACCGGGAAAATACGCCTGCCGGCGGGACCACGAAAGATTTCGTTAGAAAAGATTCTTGAAGGTCCCGGTCAGAAACCGGGCGATAATATCGATTACGAGATTTTCAGTATCAGATTACGGCGAGTGTTTCTTGCTGTTCTTGTAGGGGCGGCTTTAGCCTGTTCAGGTGTTGTATTACAAGCAATTTTGCGAAATCCACTGGCCGACCCCTACATCCTGGGGATATCCAGCGGCGCTGGATTAGGAGCAATTATTGCAATACTCTCCGGTATCACCTGGAGCTTCTGGGCCGGGTCACCAATAGCTGTTTTTGCATTTGCCGGTGCGTTCGCAACAGTATGGCTGGTATGGGGTATAGGCCATTTTGCCGGAAGGTCTCAGGTAACTTCTCTGCTTTTAGCCGGAGTCGTAGTAAACGCTTTCTTTTCCGCTGTAATTATGTTTCTGACATCAATAGCAAAAAGTGGACAGCTACGCTCGACAATATACTGGTTGATGGGCAATATAACAGATAAAAGCTCCTCGGTACTATTGGCTGGTGCCATCTGTATCATAGCAGGAATAATCTGCTTATTCAGCATTTCTAATAAGCTAAACATTATCACTCTGGGAGAATACGAAGCAAAGGGGCTCGGTGTTAACACAGAAAAAACTAAAATTTTCGCTTTTGCCTTCACCGCATTCATAACCGCTGTCGCTGTCAGCCTGAGCGGACTTATTGGATTCGCAGGTCTTATCGTTCCCCACGCAGTGAGGCTCGTGTTCGGCCCCGACCATCGACAGTTACTCCCTTTAAGTGCAATAATAGGAGGCATATTCTTAGTGATAGCTGATACTCTTTCCAGAACAATATTCGGGCAGGAGCAACTACCGGTCGGTGTAATCACTGCCATTGCCGGCGGGCCGTTTTTCCTGTTCCTGCTGGCAAGGTACACTAAAAAAGTCAGTTGGTTAAAATGAGTAAGATCATAGAAGTTAAAAACCTCAGTTTCAGTTATTCGAATGAGACAATTCTGAAGGATCTCTGTTTTGAAGTAGAACCTGGGACGTTTGTTGGAATAGTCGGACCAAACGGCGTCGGTAAAACAACCCTATTGAATCTGCTCTGTGGACTATTGAAACCTAAAGCCGGTACTACACGAATAGATGGAGCACATATAGAATCATACACAGTCAGAGAACTTGCACAAAAAGTCGCCGTTGTACGCCAGGAATTTGTGCCGGTATTCGACTTTACAGTAGCCCAGACAGTATCCATGGCAAGAACACCATATTTGGGGACATTCGGATTTATGGGCAGAACAGACAGAAAAATAATTGATGAAGCAATTAAAGCAACGGATACGACTCAATTTGCCTCGCGTGCCCTCGGAAGCCTTAGTGGAGGCGAACGACAACGGGTATTTATCGCAAGGGCTCTTGCACAAAAAACGCCTATCTTACTCCTGGATGAGCCGACAAACTTTTTGGACCTGAAACATCAGGTCGGCATATATGACCTGCTCAAAACCGCCCAGCTCGAAAAAGGCAAAACAATTATTGCCGCTACACACGATATCAATTTGGCAGCTCAATACTGTGACGTAATTTTACTTCTTGCATCTGACAGTAGTTACAAATATGGCTGCTCTAAAGATGTTTTATCCGTTGAACAGATCACAAAAGTTTTTGGCGTCGATATTTTTTCAGGAAAAGTTGACAAGGAACTTTTCTTCATCCCGTTAGGCAAATATGCAAAAGACAGCGGAAAAGTCCATTAAAATCAGGTATAAAACATGACTGTATCTCTTTTATTTTCAAGACGTTAGTTCCATTTGAGCGATTTGTCTTGAATAATCTTATCATCCCCCCTATACTTTTCGAACTTGATATATAGGCTTTACCAAAACAAAGTCTGTACAAAACGTATTTTAAGATGCTAAAATGCCTTTTCTATAAAAATGCATAAGGAAGAGTTTTAATAGCAAGAAAGGTAGAGAAAGAGGTGGCACAAAAACGTAAAAAGACTTCCAGGGAAAAAGTGAGCTCTACTCGAAAAAAGAAGCGCGATCTAACAGCCTCTGATATTAAGCACTTCAAACAGTTATTGTTGGAAAAGCGCATCGAAATTTTAAGAAATGTGAATGAAATTGAAGATGAGGCTCTAAAGAAATCCCGACTGGACGCAACTGGAGATTTATCCAGCATGCCAATCCATATGGCGGACCTCGGAACTGATAACTACGAGCAGGAATTTGCTTTGGGGCTTATGGATAGTGAAAGAAAACTACTTAGAGAAATTGACCATGCGCTGGAACGTATTGAGCAGGGAATATATGGTATATGCAAAGGTACCGGTCAACCGATACCAAAAACCCGACTTGAAGCTCAGCCCTGGGCCAGATACTGTATCGAATATGCACGAATGCTGGAAAAAGGCCTCGCGGTCGAGCAAGAAGAATAAACTTGAGTATGAAACACAGATGTCCTATCTGTCATAAAACTTTTCAACCTTTAAGACAAGGGCAATTCGAAAAAGCTGATTTCTTCCCCTTTTGCTCCCATCGTTGCAAGCTTATAGACTTAGCCGCATGGCTCGATACCCATTACAAAGTAGTCTCAAGCCTGCATTCCCAAGAGTTCGATGTGCCTTCAACAACTTCCACTACCAAATCCACCCATCAATAAATAATAACATCCTCACATAAAATCTTATTTAAAAATACTTGAAATCGACCGATAATACGTTATATATGCATTTTTGCATTTACCCTTAACTAAACCAATGACGATTGTAACCTTATTGAAAGGAGACAACATGGTCAGCGGCAAAGAACCTTCCAAATTTATCGATGAACTACTCTTTCCGAAAATCTTTCAGACTTTCCGTATGGCTATTCAACCAACAAAATTTATTATTACATTTTCCGCCCTTGTTATTATAAGCCTGGCTGGTTGGCTCATGGACCTGAGCAAAACCGTTTGTGTTGCCCGTAATAGCAATGGTGAAACTATATTGACAGAATTACAGTTCTACATGACGGATTCAAAACAAGTCAAATCATTCATCGAAGACTACAAGGGACAACACCAGGGCGAAGGAGTATTCTTTACACTTTGGCATTTCGGTTCAGAAAAATTTCATAACATCCTTAAAGAACTTTTTGAGCTGAACTTTGCAAGTATAGCTACAAATATGGCTGACTGTTTCAGCGCAATGAGATGGGCACTAAGATACCATCTTATTTATTGCATTATCTTTGCTGCAATAATACTTGCTGTGATTTCCATCGCTGGTGGTGCTATTTGTCGAATTTCAGCATTACAAGTTGCCCGTGGTGAAAAACCCGGCCTGACCGAGGCTCTGCGATATAGCATAAAAAGCTTTACAAGTTTTGTCACGGCACCTATAGCTCCGATCACTATAATTATCTTCATTGGAATTTTCGTATTTCTTTTAGGATTGATAGGTAACATTCCCAGAGCCGGTGAATTGATAGTCAGTATAGGTATACCTTTAGCTCTAATTGCCGGCGCTCTTATAACGGTCGTTGTGATAGGAACAATCGCAGGATTCAACCTGATGTTTCCTGCTGTAGCCTATGACGGCTCCGACTGCTTTGATGCGATAAGCCGTTCCTTTAGCTATATATATGCAAGACCCTGGCGAATGCTTTCCTATACCTCAATTGCTATGGTTTATGGTTCAATTTGTTACATATTCGTCAGGTTTTTTGCCTTCTTGTCACTCTTGATTTGTCACTGGTTTTTGCGACTCGGACTTTGGGCTCAAAACAGCAATCACGAAATCAATAAGCTTGAAGCTATCTGGCCGGAACCGGAATTTATGAAGCTGCTGGACCCTTCAAGTTTGGCATTAACCAACTGGACTGAAAAAGTAGCGGCCTTCCTGATTTACTTATTTCTTCTGGTTGTCATCGGTTTAATAGTCTCTTTCATAATAAATTTTTATTTTTCCGCCAACACTATCATCTATTCACTTATGCGTAACAAAGTTGACAACACTGCTTTGGAGGATATTTATACGCCTTCCGACGAAGCAGAAATAGAACCGGCAACACCGGATATTAAGGCTGAGACTAAGGCTGAGGCCGAGCCGGACTCGCCTAAGTCAGATTCTCAAACACAGCAGGATTAGGCCTAATATATATAAAGCCCATAGTTGTTTATTGTCGAATTCTCTCTTCGATCATCTTGATGGCTATTTCAGCGTCAGAACAAACAATATAATCGGCGTTGTTAGGTTTCCATTTTCCTTTCTATACTGTAACTTGATCCTTGCTTTAATCACACCTTAGCAGGCAAAGAAATATCATCAGAGGATTAATGTATTATCTTTTTGGTTTGCTCAAATTTCCGCCTTCCTTCGAATCTTATTATCAAACAGCTCATGTAACGCAGAGTAACATGTCCCATAATATCCGGCAAAAATATCCCGCTACGGCCACACCGATTCGTTACATCAATTTACCGGCCGATGCCTAAACTGTTATTAGAGTTAAGTTTGTGGGTAAATATGCCGCGTAAATATGACGATAAACATTTTATGCCTGAGACGAACACATATAAACAGTCTAAAATCAAGAAACAAAACCAGCCGCAATTCCCAACTGCCCCCCCTGCCGCTTTGCTCCGTTTCCGCAGACCGCTTATTGTGCTAACCCATATCATCACCTTCGCTGCCGCTTTGATGCTCTCGTTCCTTGTGATACACAACATGCAGTTCAAAAGAGCCTGGTTTATTGACATATACCCTACTTTGCTGCTGTTTATGCTTATCGTTAAACTGCCGGTATTCTGGCTTTTCAAACAATACCGCGGCTGGTGGAGATATGTCGGGATTTCCGACCTCATTGGTATCGTCCATGCATCACTTTCGAGCACATTAATCATCGTAGCTATATGGTTCATTCTCAGTAATACCAACTTTGCACGCACACATCTACCGCTGGGTATGGTGGAACCTGCTGAAGGCGTTTGTATTGCCGATTTGTTTGCCACAGTTTTGATCCTTGCCGGTCTGCGAATGATAATCAGGCTCTACTACGAGGCGTCCCGCACCGTCGAAGTCGGCAGGCTGAGAAGATTTCTTATAGTCGGCGCAGGCAATGCCGGCGAAGCCTTGCTTCGAGAAATTCACCGAATGCCCGTCGTCCAGTACGAGGTAATCGGCCTTATCGATGACGATCCCGCCAAGCAGGGCACTCATATCCACGGAATATCGGTACTCGGCACTGTGGAACAATTGCCTGAAATCTGCAAGGAGCGCAATATCGAAGAAATCGCTATTGCAATGCCCTCGGCAAGCCACAAGGAGCTCAGACGCGTTATTCAGGTCTGCGAGGGCACAAAAATCAGGTTTCGCACTGTGCCCCATATCACCGATATCGCTTCCGGCAAGTTCCGCGTTTCCCATATCCGAGATGTTGACATCAACGACTTGCTGGGCAGAGAAACTGTACAGCTTGAGCTGGAATCGATAGAAGCTTATGCTAAAGACAAAACAATTCTGGTG
Organism: uncultured Pirellulales bacterium; assembly: GCA_964520535.1. Taxonomy (GTDB): domain Bacteria; phylum Planctomycetota; class Phycisphaerae; order Sedimentisphaerales; family Anaerobacaceae; genus JAFGPS01. Next base: position 17,198 of record CAZFOQ010000082.1, read on the forward strand.
ACAGGTGCCGGCGGCTCTATCGGTTCGGAAATGTGCCGGCAGTTGTGCAATTTCAATCCGAAGCTGCTCCTGCTTGTCGAACAGGCGGAAAATCCGCTGTTCTACATAGAACGGGAGCTGCGAAGCCGATTTCCTACGGTCTCTATCGAGGCGATTATCTGCAACATAACGGACAAAAACAGCCTGGAGCAAATCCTCGCCGGGTATAGACCGCAGGTTGTTATTCATGCCGCCGCTCATAAGCACGTCCCTTTGATGGAGCTTAACGCCGGACAGGCCATCAGGAATAATATCGTTGGTACACAGGTCATAGCAGATGCAGCAGAAAAATTCGGCACGACCAACTTTGTCATGATCAGTACGGACAAGGCCGTCAATCCGACCAGTATAATGGGCTCGTCCAAGCGAATCGCCGAAATGTATATCCAGGACCTCAGCAGGACCAGCAAAACGCACTTCGTGACCGTGCGGTTCGGCAATGTCCTTGGCTCGGAAGGCTCGGTCGTTCCCATCTTCAAAAAGCAAATCGCCGAAGGCGGCCCCGTCACCGTAACCGACCCCGAAATGAAGCGGTATTTTATGACCATTCCGGAAGCGAGCCAGCTCGTCCTGGAAGCAGCAGCTATGGGTAAAGGCGGCGAAATCTTCGTGCTGGATATGGGTGAGCCGGTCATGATTGTGGATCTGGCAAAAACACTTATACAACTCAGCGGTTTCAGGCCCGGCGAAGATATTGAAATAGATTTTACAGGCCCCCGGCCCGGCGAAAAACTCTTCGAGGAGCTGTCCATAGAGGGCGAAGATATGCAGCGGACAAGGCATCCGAAAATTAGTATCTGGAAGAATATCCCGATGGAACGTGACAAACTTCGTGCCGGCATAAACGAGCTTGTAACAATCGCCGAAATGCAGAACCGCAAACAAATCATCCAAAAAATCAAAGAGCTCATCCCGGAATATACCGGCCAAAAATTATAATCCTTCTCAACCCTCAGCCCCTTAACTTGAGCCACGAAGGAGGCTACCTGCAAGTTGTATTGCGTCTTTCTCTGAATTCTGTATTCTGTCTTTGCCGTAAGGCATCCTGTAAACTCTCCTATACATTCTGACTTCTGTTTCCTGAATTCTGTATTCTGTTTTATAATTGGCTTTGTTTTGGCTTTGTTTTTTTCAAATTCTTTCTCCGTCATTTGGTATCCGTTCTTCCTGTTTCTGATTTAGTATTTCGTGCTTAGGATTTCCGGCCAAAGGTCGGCAAATTGGCTTTGTTTTGGCTTAAAATTGGCTTTGTTTTCTTGTCCGGCATAGTCAAAGACGAAGACGGAAGCTTATGCGACGGTGGATCTCC
>CAZFOQ010000082.1:18555-19279 GCA_964520535.1 uncultured Pirellulales bacterium
GATTCACCATAATTTTTTTATTTCAAAGAGCTTACGTTAAAAACTTGTCCTGAGCGTAGCCGAAGGATTGGCTTTGTTTTGCATAAAAAGTGTGAATTATACTCTCTATTTTGCCTTTTTTTGTCATGTTGAGCTTGCGAAACATCTGGGATTGGAATGTAAAAAGAGATTCTTCACTATGCTTACCTCTGCCATCCCCATCCCTGCGGGATGAGGATGCCACCGATTTTTTAGATTTGCATACCTATGGCATAAATTTTGACTTTTACACCATGGTTTTACACTTTGCACTTTGCATTTTGATTTTCGCGAGTCGTTCTCCGCAGATTGCTGCCCCCCGTAATTTGATGACACTCTATTAAATTGTAGAATAGCATTGTATGGAATTCCGGCCGATTTACAAGCAAAAACCCCATTTTTATCCAAAATTGTCCTTGATACGGACTCGTAACTCGTGACCCGTGGCCCGTGCGACGTTCGATGAAAATTGCCGTATCGGCAATTTTCAATCATAAATTCCCCTCCCAAAAACAACTTATATTTAGTGAATGGTCGTTAGTGGTTCGGTGTCAAGCAAAAAACCGCCGGGTAAACCGGTGGGCTAAATATTCTGAATACTGGCTACTGTATACTATATTCTTTCAAAAAATACGTAGTTACCACAATAGACAACTAGTGCTCTGTCGCACATAACGTGATGTCATACAGGCTTTTTTGCCGATAT
>CAZFOQ010000083.1:0-19092 GCA_964520535.1 uncultured Pirellulales bacterium
TTCCAGACATCGGCAAGACAGCATAAAAATATTCAATATTAAAAGGACACAAGGCCTTTTTTAGAAATCCCCCATTATATTTAATTGTCTCCCATCAGTTAGTGGTTCTTCCATTCCCACTTTCTTTTCAGAAGAAGATTTTACCTTCAAGTTCGTTTGGCGTCTATTGAAAACTCCGTGAAACAATCTCGCTCCGACAAGTAATGATACAGGCATAAATTTAAGTAAAACCGGCTTTGAAGTAAGACACTATTAGATATCAAAGCAGAAATTTAGAGAGCTGTACGGCACACTGTCGGAACTTATCAGCAGGTAATGTCACCGTCTGCCATTTCGGGCTACGGCGTTTCATATATCGGCGATAATCATCAAGCTTAACACAAAAGAACAAATACCTGTTTGCGTTGAAATCGAAAACATCCCTGCCGTCAAAGTCAACATCGATATTCTCTATCTTGTAGGCAAATACAAATACGGCCTGATGACCCGCCCCGAAAATCTGCTGCCATCTCGTCAGGCCATCGATGTCCTCGGTTGTAACCCAGCATTCCAGGGACGCTAATTTGGCCAGGCTGGTTCCCTTGAATGTTCTGCCCTTTACTTCGGCAATAATGATTTGACCGTTGGGTAAATATAACAGAAAATCAAAACTTTTGATGTCGGTTTGTCCAAAGGTTGCTCTTTTGTGCTCATCAACCGCTACATATTCTATGCGGTTATCAATAAGCCAATTTTCAAAGGCTCGCTCGTAATGGTTGGGAGAAAATTCCTTCATCTGAATCTATGATTTATCAAGCTCAGCGAAAAATTTGTCCCTTTCTATTTCCTCCTGCTCACCGGTGGCCATATCTTTGATAACAAGCTTGTTGTCTTTGAATTCCTCGCCGATAATTATACACTTTTGAGCGTTTTGCTCTGAGGCCTTCTTAAGCTGTTTGCTTAACTTAGCAGCCTTGTAGCTGAAATTCGCGGTCAAATCTTTTGAACGCAATTTCATCGTTACTTCAACAGTTGTATCTTTGAAACTTTCATCGACACATGCAACAAAATATTCCGGTTGAGTCTTTGGTAACTGCTTTTCCAGAAGTCCTTTTTCTTCGAGTAGAATTTCCAGTACGCAATCACCCATCCCCATTCCTGTAGCAGATATCGACGGACCACCAAAATCCTTAAGCAGGTTATCGTATCTGCCCCCGCCGCAAATAGCACGAAGCTCATCGGCTTTATCGTAAATCTCAAATACGATGCCGGTGTAATAAGCCAATCCTCGAACTATACCCGGATCAAATAAAAAATAATCACCTACTCCCATCTCACCAAGCAAGCTCATTAATTCTATAATTTCAGAAGTCTCCTGGCGTCCATATCTATTTTCAACCTGCCTAATGCTCTCACATCCCATAAATTCTTTGACTTCATTCGCTATTTTGGAGTCAGGAAGCAGGTCACTGAGCATTTTTTCAAAAGTATCGATCGGTAATCTATTCCTTTTATCTAATAAAGAATATAACGGCATTAGACTCTCATCAGGAACGCCAATATCCACCATAATAGCCTTTAGCATCTTTCTGCTGGATACTTTCACGACAATATCATCCGGAGTCAAACCTATTTCCCGCAGATAATCAACTGTTGTGAATATCACCTCAGCATCAGCCAAAACACTATCTTCACCGATGATATCGATGTTCCACTGGAAAAATTCCCGAAGTCTGCCTTTCTGGGGGCGTTCAGCACGGAACAATCTGGGAACCGAGAACCATTTTATCGGCTTGGGCAACGAATTGATTCGCTGGTTGACCATTCGGGCAAGCGTGGGCGTTATCTCGGGCCTTAAGGCCAGCTCTCTTCCGCCACGATCCGTCAGAGAGAAAAGCTGTTCCACGATTTCATCGCCGCTTTTTATCTGAAACATTTTCAAGTATTCAAATATCGGCCCATCATATTCCTCGAAGCCATTGCGCAGTGACACTTTCTTCCAGCCATCGATTATCCAGTTCCTGACGGCCATCTCCCGAGGATAAAAATCCCTTGTTCCTTTTACCGGCAGTATCTTCATTTCTTTCTCTTATTATTCCTTTTCTTTGCCTTTTGCTTCTCGGTGACATTATTGCCGAATTTGATCTTTATATACTCTTCCATCTGCTTATCATTGGTGAAGTGCAGTTCGTAGTCATAATGGCCCTCAACAAAATCGCAATCTGAGTGACGATATTCCCTGCATATCCTCGGTCTTTTACCATATATCCGGCAACGATTGTCTTTCTCAGACAGATGTTTGCACTTGTTTTTGATATTAATGTACCAGTCACCGTCCTCGACGAATACTGTAATATCCCTATGGCATAGAAACCATCTTATATCATCGTAGTCTCCTCTTTCTTCGGGAGTTTCAATCGGCAGCGCAAAATACCTGCAGCAAAGTCCAGTACATTTTTCACATTGTATCTTTTTAGCCATTACAGCAAACTCCAACACACTCAACGTCATTATCCATCCGCTAAAGGCTGTATACTATAAGTGATTTGCCGTCCGCCGTCAAGAAAAGCAAAATCACATAATTGACTGAAACAGCTTGAATTGCTTCGACTAATTAAGATATAATTAAAAGAAATCTATCGCGAAACCTGCAGTTTCAAGTAGAAAACGTCACCTTGAAAAAACTGCCCTTGAAATAATAAGGAGCAGAAATTGCACAAGCAAAACAGCTTTACCTTGATAGAGCTTCTGGTCGTTATTGCCATTATCGCATTATTGATGGCTATCTTAATGCCGGCGCTGCAGCGGGTCAGAAGATCGGCAAAAGCTGTCATCTGCCAGAATAATCTGCACCAGTGGGCCGCAGTCTTTGGGATGTACGCCGGTCAAAATAACGGCGATTTCTGGAGTGGTGATATTACAAGGGATGGATGGGGGCAATATTCCTGGGTTGCTCCGCTCCGGCCGTACTACAGCAATGAGGCAAAAATGCTTTTATGCCCCATGGCTACAAAACCCAGAAGCGAGGGAGTTCAAGACCCCTTCGCAGCCTGGGGGCCTGAATGGATAGCCGGAGACCTGTCCGGCAGCTATGGAATGAATAACTGGTGTACTAATCCGGCGCCGGATGTGGAGTTTATACATGATCGAGAAGCAACCAAAGATAACTTCAGAAATGCTTATAATGTCGAAGGCGCCAGCGAGATACCATTGTTTCTGGATTGCGCGTTTATTGAGGGCAAGCCATATGATTTTGACACACCTCCGGCACATGAAGGTGATATATCGCAATATCAAGTAAGCTCCTTACAAATGAAGCGTTTTTGCATGAACCGCCATGATGGATTCATCAACGGCCTTTTTTTGGATTTCAGTATCAGAAAGGTCGGACTTAAGGAGTTGTGGACGCTTAAATGGCATCGAAGCTTTCGAATAGACAACGAGTGGACAAAAGCCGGCGGCGTCAAATCTGAAGACTGGCCCGAATGGATGAGAGGATTCAAAGACTACTAAATATTTATTTTTGTCACATAAATCACTCATATCAACACCATTATTTTTAGGCCTTGTTAATTCACATTCCTTATATTCATTGTTTTGCCGGAAATAAGTGATTCATCATCCTGTAATTTAGCAAAGATAAAAAGAATAGGTCTTTTTGTAATTTCAGCAAGAGAACTGGCAAGCAACTATATTTTCAATTGTGGGTTTGCAGTGGTTTCAAGTATCGGGTATAATCCCTCTTTTATGATAAATCTAAGATTGTCTAACTTTAGAACCGAAATATGCCGCAATACAGAATAAGATTAATTATATTGGTTTTAGCCGTTCCGGCAGCTATATCGACCGTCTGGGCAGATACGTGGCGTCTGGATAATGACCAGGATTGGAAGGCGGTCTCGGCCCAGGGTCAGGACAAATTCCTGATGGCAGTGGCCGAAGCGAAGAAGCTGGTCAACACCGGGCAAACTAAGGCTGCTCGCGAGGCATTCGAGACAATCAAAGAAGACTTCCAGGAAATCGCAGGGCCAGATTTGGATATCTTCATCAAGGCGGAGTTGCTTCTATCAAAACGAAAACTAACCAAAGCGGCCAGGACCTATGACAAATTGCTTACGGATTTTCCACAAACCAGACTTCGTGAAGATGCTCTGGACAGGCAATTTGCAATAGGGACGGCCTATTTAGGCAGCCAGAAAAAGCGTGTTCTTGGCATAATCGATATCTCCGGATATGCCGAGGGCATAAGAATTATGGAAAAGATTACCGACCATACCGGTATTGATTCAACGATGGGAATAGAGGCGGCGATAGCGGTTGCCCGAAATTATGAGGAAAGAAAAAAGTTCCACGAAGCATATCTCAAATGGTGGGAAATATCATTGGAATGGCAAACTGGCCCGATCGGCAGGGACGCCCTGCTCGGTATGGCTCAATCCAAACATGCTATATACAACAAAAATCCTGAATATAAGAGACCTTTTTATGACGCCTCATGTCTTAGAAGCGCAAAGAGTTATTACGAAAGATTCAGACTACTATACTCCGAAGATGCCAAAGTATTAGGCGTCAGTGAAATATTGAAAGAGATTTCCGAACAATTATCATATAAAGAATATATCATCGGCAAATATTATCAAAAAACCGGGAATAAACAATCCGCCAATCTTTATTATAATATGGTCGTTAGCGACTGGCCGGAAAGTACAGCCGCAGAAGTGGCACAGGAAATGCTCGATAATAATCTCATTAGTGATTAAACAAGAAATGAAAAATATAAACCTTAGATATATTTATACGTGTTTAAATCAAATGTGCACAAATCCCAAAGCACTTTTACTTTTATGCTCTTATGCTCTCATACTCCTAAGTTTAGCCTTTTGCGGATGTGCCGCTATGAGCGGTTATTCTAATGAATCGTTGTTTCCTGAAGATGTTCAGAGCGTTTGCCTGGAAATGTTTGACAACCAGACCTTTCGGCGAGGGATTGAATACGAGCTTTCCGATGCCCTCTCGAAGCGCATCGAGGCAGAGACGCCATATAAAATAATCTCCAGCCCAGACCGCGCCGATACTACAATAAGCGGCCAAATAGTATCAATAGGGGAAATAGCTCTCAGCATTGAACGCGAAACCGGCAGGATTCTGGAAAAAGAAGTGGAACTGCATGCGGTCGTGAACTGGAAAAATTTAAATACGGGAGAATTGCTTATAAACAACCAAACGGTTAGCTCATCAGCAAGCTATTCTGAGTACCAAATGCAGGACTTTAAGTATGGATCGAGCCTCGCCGCAAACAAACTGGCCAGAAAAATCGTAGAACTGATGGAAAGAAAATGGTAATATCGCTAAATTGATTAAGAAATACCAAATATGACCGATAAGCAAAATAAAAGGCCGACATCACCTCCTCGCGGCCCACAAAAAAGACCGGGCCAAAAGCCCCCACCACCTCGCTTGAAACGTGGACCATACAGTTACGTCGTAATTTTCATTCTTATACTCTTACTATGGACAATCGTTCAACAATTCCAGAGAAATGATGACATCCCCTGGAGTAAATTTGTCGAATACCTTAATAAAGACCAAATAGCAAGTGTCGAGATTGGCGAGACGGAGTTAACAGGTAACTTTAAAACCGAAATTCTTAACAGTGATAATAAAAAACTAACTACCTTCACGGTAGACTATAAACAAGAATTAGTGCGTGATCGTCTCGTTGAAATGCTTGACGAAAATGACGTAGAGTATAAGTTTTCAAAGCAACACCTCTGGTTTTATATGCTATTAAATTGGCTGCTTCCGCTTCTGTTTATAATTGGTTTCTTCTACTTTTTCTTTGTCCGGAATCTTCGCAGCGGTGCCGGTGGGATGTTAATGTCGTTTGGTCGAAGCAAACACAAGCTACAAGGAAAAGACCGGGTCAAAGTGACATTTGAGGATGTGGCCGGCGTGGAGGAGGCAAAGGAAGAAGTAGCCGAGATAATCGAGTTTTTGAAAAATCCCAAGAAATTCCAACGGCTTGGCGGACGTATTCCTCGCGGCGTTTTGCTTGTCGGTCCGCCCGGTTGCGGAAAAACACTGCTGGCAAAGGCCATAGCCGGACAGGCTGACGTTCCGTTCTTTAGTATATCCGGCAGCGATTTTGTAGAGATGTTTGTTGGAGTCGGGGCATCGCGTGTCCGCGACTTGTTCAAGCAGGCAAAGGAAAACTCACCTTGTATCATTTTCCTTGACGAAGTAGATGCAATCGGGCGAAAACGCGGGGCCGGCTTTGTCGGAGGCGGACATGACGAACGCGAACAAACACTCAATGCCATTTTAGTCGAGATGGACGGTTTCGATACGAATGACCAGGTGATTGTTATTGCGGCGACAAACCGCGCCGACATTTTAGACCATGCACTAACACGCCCCGGACGATTCGACAGGCAAATTTTTGTGCCGCTGCCCGATTTAAAAGGTCGCGTTGATATTCTGAAAGTGCATGCCAAGAAAGTAAAATTAGCAGCAAATACCACTCTTGAAAGACTGGCACGCGGAACACCTATGTTTAGCGGAGCAGACCTGGCAGCCATTATCAACGAAGCCGCCCTTGCAGCAACGATGGCCAATAAAGACTCAGTCGAAATGGCCGACCTGGAAGAAGCACGTGATAAAGTCCGATGGGGAAGAGCAAAAAAGAGCAGGGTTATCGACAAGAAAGAAAAAGAAATCACCGCCTATCACGAGGCCGGCCATACACTTGTGCAATCTTTGCTGGAAGATGCAGATCCGCTGCACAAGGTGAGCATCATTCCTCGTGGACCTATGGGCGGAGCGACTTTTGCTCTGCCGGAAAAAGACAGGACCATATTTACGAAAAGATATTGTATGGCACTTTTACAGGTGTGCTTTGGTGGACGAATTGCAGAAGAAATGTTTTGTGATGATGTATCGAGTGGTGCACAAAACGATATTCAGCAGGTAACCAATATCGCAAAGCAAATGGTTTTGGCCTGGGGGATGAGTGATGAACTTGGTTTAATCAATTATAGGCAGGATACGGGCCTCAAAGAGATAATGTACATGGTGCCAACTGAAAAAGAGTATTCAGAAAAAACAGCCGAAGCAATTGATGGTGAAGTGAAAAAAATTACCGACGAGGCATATAGAAAAGCTAAAGAACTGATAAATGCAAACAAAAATGAACTCGAGCAAATAGCCCAAGCTCTGCTGAAATATGAAACTCTCGACGCCGATGATGTAAAATTAATTTTGGAAGGCGGTACTTTGGATAAACCGACCGTCGCCGATTTGTTGGCTGCCGAGCAAGCCAAAAATGAGCAATCGAAACCTGAGCAGCAACAAGAGCAGTCAGCCAACTAATATTATTTCTATTGAAATTACTTCTGAACTGTCATGCGGGAAGAAACTTCATTAAAATTGGAAAGAGTGCTTTTCGCTGGCGCGTTATTGATAGTTGGCTCGTTCGTAATCAGTCCCTATGCCCGGGGACAGGAGGCGGCTGAGCTAAACATAACAATCGCCGGTGATGCCATAACAAGCACAGAGCTTGCAAGATATGAGAATAATTTTTCAATCGCACACATCGAGCCTGCCCGATTGGACCAGAACGCCGGTATAGCAATTATATTCATAGGCACTGACGATCTCCACTATTACGCAAAAGCCGAAACCGCACCTAAACCCGAACATAAATTAAATATCCAGGCAAAATCCGACCTTTTCGACTTCGGCCAGGTGATTTTTCCGAAATGGAGTACCTTTAAAGATCCGTTTGGTAATAAAGTAGAGGTCTACGTCGGTAAATTCGCCGTTTTTGTCCCGATTCAAACAATTAAAAATCCCACGAAGACTACCGGTGACGTGAATGTCACCATATCCGGTCAGGTTTGTACGAGCACAATCTGTCTGCTGCCGTTTGAAAAAACGCTACAGACGACCATTGACTGGAGCCGGCGAGAATCCTGGACAGAAATTAGCCTTGAAGAATCTGCCCCATTGGACCAGACAATTACAAGATCAACCCTGCCGATCTGGTTTGCTCTGGGGCTTGCTTTTTTAGCGGGCCTGGCTCTGAATATCATGCCCTGCGTCTGGCCGGTGCTGCCTCTTATCGTAATGCGCATTGTCAGCCAGGCCAGGCAAAGCCGAAACGTATCAACAGCGTTGGGACTTGCATTTTGCCTGGGGATATTATTGTTCTTCGCACTTCTTGCCGGTGCCAACATCATTTTACAGGTTTTTTACGGAACTGTTTTACAGTGGGGTGACCAGTTTCGCAATCCGACTTTTGTTGCTGTCATGTCACTGTTGCTGGTATTACTGTCACTATTTATGTTCGGCGTCTTCACGATTACTGTGCCATCTGCTATTTCCAGTAAACAAAGCACCGGCAAAGGATATTTCGCTTCGGTGGGAATGGGATTTTTAGCAGCGATACTAAGTACACCCTGTAGTTTTGGGATTTTGGCCGCCGCCTTTGCCTGGGCCCAGTCACAACCTCTGCTATCGGCGACAATGGCCATAATGGTTATCGGTGTGGGGATGGCATTGCCTTACGCGGTTCTGACTTCGATGCCCGGATTGTTGAATCGCCTGCCTAAGCCGGGACGGTGGATGGAGATATTTAAGCAGGGCATCGGATTTGTTCTGCTGATTATAGCAGTAAAACTTGTCACCGCCCTGCCGGAAGCTCGAACAAGCGGAGTTTTGTATTTCGCTGTAGTGCTCGCTTTCTGTGTCTGGATGTGGGGCTCATGGGTTAATTACGGCACGAAACCGGCCCGCAAATGGCTCGTCCGGATTCTGGCAATAGCGCTGGCAGCTAGCGCAGGCTGGACGTTTTTACCTGCATCTGCTGATGAGCTTATTGAATGGCAAAGCTACGACACCCAATCAATCGAAACGGCTCTCGAACAAGAACGTCCCGTCTTGATTAAATTTACCGCCGCATGGTGTCTGAGCTGCCAGACTGTGGAAAGAACCGTTTATTCTCGCAAGGATATCGCCGAACTCATCGAGCAAAAAGATGTCCTAGCAATAAAGGCCGATACTACAGAAAAGGACTTTCCGGCGACAATAGCCCTGCAGGAAACCTATCACGAGCCCGGCGTGCCGGTTAGCATGCTTTTCATTCCCGGCAATGATGAACCGCTCAAATGGCGAGGAATTCTCTTTGCCCGCGAGCTCAAAAGCCATCTGGAATCGTTAACGGATAAGCATACTGATAATTAAGGAGTTTCGATAGAATTGGCAAAGCAACAGACATTTAAGGTTGACAAGCAGCAGGCCAAAGAGCGTGTCAGGAAGATTTGGCCGATATTGAAAAAGACATATCCCAATGCCAAAATCGCACTGAACTTTAAAAATCCGCTGCAGCTTCTGATCTCAACCATTCTGTCAGCACAGTGTACGGATGTGCGGGTCAACACGGTGACAAAAGACTTGTTCAAAAAATACAAATCACCCGGCGATTGGGCAAAGACCGATCTAAAACAGATCGAATCGGATATAAAAAGCACAGGCTTTTTCCGCAACAAGGCCACTAATATCAAGGGTGCCTGTACGAAAATAATTGAGCAATTCGACGGCAAAGTCCCTGATACTATGGAAGAGCTTCTAACACTTCCGGGCGTGGGCAGAAAAACAGCCAACTGCGTCCTCGGCGACGCATTCGGGATACCGGGAATAACCTGCGATACACACGTCATTCGCCTGAGCCGTCGATTGGGCCTTTCCGAAAACAGTAATGCGGTAAAGTTGGAATTTGATTTAGCCGAAATAGTCCCAAAAAAGAACTGGACCATGTTTAGTCATTTGCTGATCTTCCACGGGCGAAATATCTGCAGTGCACGGAAACCAAACTGTCCGGATTGCCCGATAGCAAAACATTGTCCCTCGGCAAACAATCCGGCCTTGTGGTAGAACACGAGATTGAAAGGAGACTCGCGTCTTATGATAGAGAGTATTGATAGTCCGGTAAAAGACCTCTGGCGGATATTCAGAGTAATGGCAGAATTTACCGAAGGTTTCGAGGAGCTTGCCTCAGTAGGTCCGGCAGTATCTATTTTCGGCTCAGCCCGCTCAGAGCCGGGTAAGCCATATTACAAGCTCGCCGAGAAGACCGCTTCCGAACTGGCAAAGGCCGGCTTTGCGATAATCACCGGCGGCGGAAGCGGGATTATGGAAGCGGCCAATAAAGGGGCCACAGATGCAGGAGGTAAAAGCATCGGCCTGAATATCGAACTGCCCATGGAGCAGACTCCAAATTACTACCAGAATCTTTCTCTGCATTTCCGATATTTCTTCGTCCGCAAGGTAATGTTCCTCAAGTACGCCCACGGTTTTATTGTCTTCCCCGGCGGTTACGGCACAATGGACGAGTTCTTCGAATCACTGGTCCTGATTCAGACATTAAAGCAGGCTACATTCCCTGTGATTCTGATGTGCAGCGAATACTGGGAGGGCTTGACCTCCTGGATAAAGACCAAGATGCTGGATGAACATAAATACATCTCCCCGGAGGACCTTGATGTCTTTACTATGGCTGACGATCCTCAAACTGCCGTCAAGATTATAAGAGAGTTCAAAGAGGCAGAGGGACGTGTCGGAATTGATTTACCTCCCGGAATGAAGAAAATGTAGACTCGTCACTCGATGCTATCCACAGGATGCCCTGCGGCAGATACCTGATACTCGTAAATAACAGCCAGATTGCGGCCTCAACTGCAGCGGCTCGACCAAGCTCGCTGAAAACCTGGTGATGACCACTACTGCCGCGGTTCCGGAATTAGAAGCGAAAATTTCTTGCTTTTCCCGCCAATCTCGACAATAATATCCACGATAAGAGAGATTCGCATCCTCGATTAGACTTAAATATTCGAGAACTCGGATTTTGTCCTTTAAGCAAACGTGACACAGAGCACAAATGAAAGCCGAACCACCGGCTGCACACGGCCGCTGTGAGGCTGTCGATATGGTCATTGGGAATGTATCTACGAGAAAGGAGTAAGAATTATGAAAGCAAAGTGGATGGCAGTTCTGGCAATATCCTTGCTGTTTTCCGGCTGTGCCGGCATGGAAAAGCCGAGAATACATAAGGTTGGAGAGGACGCGTTCTTCGTGGAAGTAGAAGAATTCAACCTGACCAATGCTCAGTTGCAGGAGCTCGAAGGCGCCAGCGGAGGAAAGGTCGTTGTGCTCCAGGATGAATCCGGCAAGGCCGAGGTAACTATCCAATTGAGCAAAGGCAACTACGAGATAACTGTCTATGCCCTGGGGCCCTCCTACGATGAGGATGCCTTCTTCCTGACAGTTGGTAACAACGCGGAACAACGGATGTGGATGGAAAGCCCGGGTGACATTCTGCCAACTCTGGAAGTTTTCAATTTCACTCAGGAGGCCGATGGCCCCTGCGATATCCTGCTACGCTTTGCTGAGCCGAACGTCCAGCTTGACCGCCTGCAGTTCGAGCGCGTTCAATAGCACAGAAGCAGCCGAGGGACAAGTCACGAAAAAGTCCTATTGGAGCCTATTATAAATTCGGTATCTTAGATTAGCTCATATATCAGCAGCAATCGTTTTGTCGTGTCATCGCGGCAAAAATAGTGTTTGATACCAATTGTATTTAATATTCTGCCGCAATTCTACGGGTTTTAACCCGTGGTTGTTTACTAAGTGCGCTTTGGCTTGTCATTGCGAGCGCAGCGAAGCAATCTCAATTCTTATCCCATAGATTGCCACGGCCATCTCCGATGGCCTCGCAATGACCTAAAGAGCGCAACAACTAAGCACAATTGGTATTATATATATAATGAAACCAGGTGGATTCCCGCCTGTGCGGGAATGACAAGATGTGAAGTTTACTTTTTAGCAACGTAACTTGGTAAGAACGTCATACATCAGCAACATAACATATGAAGTTACAATAAATATTAGTAGCAAGCCGAACAAGTGAACAGCGATAATTACTAACCCTTTTGTGCCGTGTACCCGAAAAAAGCAAATTGGAACAGAAATTGGGAACAATATGAGAACGAGCCAATGAGTAGATACAGGCAAAGGTCTACCAACGATTCTGCCGTCAACAATACAGATCTGCGTAAGCAAAAGGGCTAAAAGAAGTCCAATCAAATACGTTAGTAATCCAAACTCAGGATCAATCCCGAATCTGATTCCGATTAATGTCATGGTAATATAGACCAATACAATCAGGAACGTTCGATATCTTTTCTGACTTTCAATCTGCATGATATAGCATCATCACGTAAAACCGATGATGTCCTATTGCCCCTTATTATTCAACGACGATTTAGGAACGATAGCGTCTGTTAGTGAATACCAGTCCACCCTTCTCGTCAAGAACATGATTATTGCCAATGCAATAAACAGCCCTATCGAGCCGGCCAGAAGTGCGTAATCTTCAATCATCAAAAGAACATAAAGATATATATACAACAGTGTCACGACCAGCCCGACAATAACGGCACGTTTTCTTGTTTTCAAAACGGCTGCGGAATACGAAGTGATAAGAACAACTATTGCCGCACCGGCTATGGTATAAGCCCGGACAAATCCGAAATGTTCGGCAAGCGAAAGCTCAAGCAAATAAAATAAACACATCCCCACGCCGATTAGCAGATATTGTACAGGATGAACACGAATTTTCGCCAGGACCTCGAAAAGCCATAAAGTGGCAAATGTGAGAACAAGAAAAAGAATCTGATACTTTACACTTCGCTGTGACATTCTGTAATGATCAACCGGAGAAATCATTTCAACTCCAAAGCTCGACAAGAAAATATTCTGCTCCACGTTTGACGAAGATTGCCATTTCTGAGGATAGTTCCTGCTCAGAAAAGGGACATTCCAGGTCGCCTCGAAGCCGTCACTATGGACAGTTCGATTTGTCGGAAGCCAGGTCCCCTGAAAACTCGGTGAATTCCAATCTGAATTGATCTGGACTTCGGTATCGCGCCCAAAGGGAACAAAAAATGCACCAACGCTTCCATTAAGCTCCAGCGAAAATGAAAAATCAAAGTTATCACCATTTATATAGTCTTCCAGTTTTACATGGACTCCCTCTCGATTGCCTTCAAACTCGCCGGCGCTCGGTAGAAAATCTAATTTTTGGTTATTCCACGAAAGAATCGGTGATTTTGTCATTGCCCATGCATCGGTAACACTCATTGACAGATACGCTCGTCCCCAGAGAATATCATTCGGCTCGACCGTCCACTCTGAGAAATCAGGACGGGAAAAACGGCCGCTAATATCGAGAAACATCTTATAAACAGGTATCTCATATATTCCACGATATAGCAACTGGCTGTCGAGCCTTCCCGAAATCTTTAATTCTTCAGGGAGGAAAGTCGCATATTCAACTTCAGATCGAAATTGTCGTTGCCTTTGATTGCCCAGCCGGTCGGACCTGTTAATATATGGGACAATGATTGAAGGGCCGATCAGCGACTGATTTTTACCCCATTTTTCTGTGACTTCACTCACCGCTTCTTCACGTGTTTGCTCTCGTTCCTCGATTACTCCACGGATCTTAGAAATCGGTATTTGAAGTAAAAGAACCAAAAAGCCGATCAGCAGGATTTTGATAAAGTGGGAATTTTTAAATGGTTCCAAGATATTATTTTTCCTCATACCGGTCATATTCACCTCACTTTCTTATCTCCATTCTAAAACAACATTCGATGATAGCCAAGAAAAAACTTATATCCTTACAAAGAAGGTTCAGCAGAAACAGTTCTTTTTCAGCCGCTTGCCGGACTTTACTTATTTTAATCACCCTGTATAACTGTAGTCAGCTAATTATCCGATATTCCAAGAACCCGCAGGCTTTTATTAAAAGTCAGGGCCGCCATGCCTCCGGCAAGAACAAGATTCACAATGTGTGGAACGTTCACGATACTCACATTTTGGATTTCTGAGTTCAGAATATCGTCTATCTGCACAATGGTTTGGACGTACGGCACAAAAACACTTAATACCGTCATCGTAAAAATGATCGCACTCTCAACAAGAGCAACAACAGATGTACACTGCGGGACAATGTAAATAACAACGCCGCAGAGAATACAAAAACCATAATAGAGGCCTTTATACAGTGGTGCCGAGTCCAGAACCGCCACACGGATATTGATATTCCAAACGTAATCAAGCAGAATGAACAACGGTGTAATCGTGTAGTATAACTTCGGAATCGAATGCCTAACGCCGGAACTCATCTTGTATCAAAGCTCCAATGAAAAACTCTGAAACTACAGCGTTCGGTTAAAGACTTAATCGCTATTTGTTATATCAAAGCCGGTACTAATTCCTCTATACCGGCAATATTTTAATTGTTAAAGGCGGGGATTTCAATATTTATTTTGCCGGCACCCGCTCCAGCCATCACCAATGAAGGAACATCTAAAGGATTATCGGGAACATAGAAATAATAAAACTGAGGGCTAAACCCATCCCCCCGCGTCTCAGGCAGGCCGCTGTTCTCATAAATGTTATTAAATTCATAAAGGTCTCCGGGACCCGAATTACCATATCCGGAATACATTGGTGCCTGGACGTTTTTGAAATAATTCGATTCGACAACAACCTCAGCTTCCTGCGTCGAAGCAATTCCGTAACTCATCCCACCCTGACTGTTATCATAATAATTATTAAAAATGTGGCATTCGCCAAACCTTACACGCGGGTGTCTGGAATGAGTATTGTCGAACCAGTTATGATGATAGGTAACTTTCAAGCGGTCCTTGTCTTCCGCCTGATTCTTGTCGGAATGACCCAGCAGACAAGTTTTTCTGTGATTATAAAAATGATTCCAGGAAACAGTGACATAACCGGCGCCCTGTTTGATATCCAACAGGCCGTCGTGGCGGTCAGCTTCAGGATCGACATCATTCCCATCCGAAAACGTGCAGTGATCGATCCAGACATGATGCGTTATCGGGTTGCAGATATTGACCGCATCGTCCGGGCAGTTTCGAAATTCGATATTGCGAACGATGATATTATAACTTTTATAAATATTGAGCCCGAATCCTTCGATAACCGCATCGGTTCCCGCACCTAAAATGGACAGATTATATGTTTCTTTTACGTCCATTATTTGGTCTTCAGAAAAAAACAAAGTGCCTTCAACGATAATTATAAGCGGCGGACAATTTCTTTCGAATCTGGAATCCTTCCTTTCTCGCATAATTGCATTAAGCTCTTCGCCGGTCGTCACCACGACGAAATCACCGCCCAGCCCACCTGTAGTTGTAGACAGACCACCCCACTCTGCATCTGCGAAACCTATTGGGGCATCGATGCTGTTTGAATCCGGAATATCATAATATAATTCTTCCTGTTCGACCTGATTGACGGTGAACGATCGACTAAAAGAGAATCCCGAATGAACCAACAGTATAAAAACAAAAACTCGTGTGTATTTACAAATTGAATATATTTGCCTTGTGTTCATGGTTGTTGTGATAAAACCGCCTCCTGAAGTTATACTCAACATTACAAATCAATTCTTTGTGTCTATTATAACAAAATCCCGCCCTTTTTGGGTCAGTTTATATATATATTTTCTTTCACCCGGACGAATTTCAGCCGGGACAAAATATACAAAACGCGCTTCTGAACAGAGCTACTGTGAAGCGGCATATTTTCCTCTAATGCCAGCTTACAGAGAATCCATGCACACACTCGGACTTCATCCGGCTTCGGCGGGCCCCAAAGCCATCAGCTATTTAACGGCTCCCCACAGGACTTTGTAATAAAATTTAATGTATCACTATAAAATTATCAATCAGACCAGCCCGGAAGTGATACCGTGGCCTGGTAATTTGAATAATTATATAACGGATTTCTGTAAGGTTTATAGAGTTTTCCCTGTAAGGGATTATCATCCTGCGTATAAACCCAAATCTGCTTCGGGTCCCAGACAACCACTTCATCACGGCAGTCCCCGGTGATATCCAGGACGGCATTGCACATATCGGGATGCCCATCATCGGGAAACTCCACTACTTTCCGCCCCCAGCCGTCATACATTCCGCCTTCATCGACATTCGGATTATGAACGAAAAATTCCTCCGACCGCCCCGTCCAGTTGACCGGCAGGCACATGCTGCCATATTGATTCGGCTCGAAACTGTCATATATATTCCCGTCCGAGTCGTAGTAGTGAATAATCCCCTGGTTCCGCCAGAAATTGATCGTGACTGTCTCCAGGCCGGGCAGATCATCCCGGAAATTCGCCACAGCGGGATTCTGGACATGGCCAAGATAATGATGCTTCAAAATATTGCCTTTCATGTCCGTAAAAAATATCCCCTCGTCACTTGCGGCACATAACAACCTCAAATCCCCATCCGGCTGAAATTCCAGGATGGCGACGCCGTCCGCATGGTCGCTGATGGTTTCATCCAAAGTCCATAATTTTTCACCGGTATCGTCGAACAATGTATAACCCATCATTAGCTCATCTTTACCGTCGCCATCCATATCATAAGCAAACGGATAATGGCCGGTATTGCATTCGGCATGCCACAATAATTCCAGCTTGTCACTGTACGCCCAAAGGTATCGATACCGGTCTTTCACGATGATATCGCCGTCATACCCATTGCCGCGCAGGTCGCAAAAGAAAATGCAGTCGCCAAGAATTCGATGGAAAATATTATAAACCAATTTATAGGGTTTCCCGCCGGGAGTCAGCGGCGTCGGCGCTTTATATTTCGTGTTCCCCGTCGCACCGTCGGCCACAATCATTTCAAAGTTCCTGCAATATACAACTTCGTTTCTGCCGTCTTTGTCAATATCGTGAATCTGAAACCCGACATCATTAGTCAGACGATCTTTCCACGGATCCGGCCGGCCGATCTGCCATAGCTGTTTCCCATCGAACGTCATTGCCGTCAGACAGCTTAATTCGCTGTTACGATCTTTCGGGCCATGATGAAAAACCTGGCCGATGAGCACATCGATAACACCATCGTTGTCGAGATCGCCGAAACGAAGATTCCTGCCGACACCAAAACCTTCTACGTTGTTTTTTTTCCAGAGAACCGGTTTGGGATTGGCCGCCTGAAGTCTTTTCTGCTCCTTTTCAAATAACTGACAAGCGGCGGCGTATCGGGCTTTCTTTTCTTTCGTTGTTGTCACTTCAACGGCATAAAATCTTGTCGGCACATTGGCCGTCAATCCGATTTTCCCTTTCGTATAAGTCGAATCCGTTGCCTCAAGAAGGATATCATGATTCAGCCGGGCACGAATGTGATTCGCCCGGACTGAAACTTCCGCCGTTAGAGAGTCACCGGGTTGCCATCGATATTCGGTCTCAGATAAGATTTTTTCATAGGGTTCGTGAAATCCTGCGGCATGTTTGACCATTTTCAAAACGGCTTTTTCACCTACTACACCAAAGAAATAATAGCACCGGTCGTTCTGGTAGCGAAACACGACGCCACTCTGGTACTTTCTCGATTCCGGCATAAAACGAACAGTAAAGCTGTAATCCTCCCAGAATTCATCTCCGGCAATAATCATCGGATGGGAATAATCGATGTCATCAACTTTGCTTTGATAGATATAACGCCGGCCATCCACCTCGTGAACAGCCCACCATCCCCGGTCGTTCGATACGGCCCAGTATCCCTTCGGCGCCGCTTCCGGCAAATAGTGATATTCTGTGTGGGCGCCAAGATCGGTGCTTAGAGAGCCTCTTCTTAAGCCACAAAAGTCATCATAAAATAAAACAGCATCTCTGTTTGATGAAGTGCACGATGTAAGTATAATACAGCTTAAAATGAGCAAATGTCGTAATTTAGAATCCATAGTGTGTATCATCGCACATTATAGGAGGGCAGTCAAGACCAGGAGCAATTGGCTTTTCTTGTTTGGAAATAAAGTAATTGCCATGTTAAGAATTGTCGGTGTTTCCAGGCCGGGCAATCAAATGCCCGTTATCGGAAAGCACGGCGATGGCTTTTTCAACCTTTTCCTCTTTCACCAAAATATAATCCGTATCGTACGACGAGACAACAAAGATACTGATGCCGGCCTGAGCTAAAGGTACTGCAAGTGAAGAAATAACTCCGATCTGATTTAAATCAAAACTTCCATCAATTCGAAAACACAGCCAATTAAGATCCTGTTCACTATCAGGAGGGATAATACTCTGTGGACACACAATTGTTAATTCCTTTTCTGTCCGAGTGACGGAAAACAGTGACGTCATTGCCGCCCACTCAGGGATTGGATTAGTACCTGGAAAGACGCATATCCCATACATCTCGTCCAGCAGTAATAGCTGTAATTGTCTCTTTTGCATCATATTTTCCTGTAGATTCATGCTCTAACGATGCTCAGTGACAGTAAGATAGAAGATAAGGAAAAAGTTTAACCGATTCTGCCGTCACCGTCGACGTCCAAGCGGTGAATCTCCTCAATCTTTTTGACTAAGTTGCGTAATGTGTTTTGTGTTAATTGAAGCTGGTCTTCGAGTGCCTAGACCCGCTCTTTAATAGTATCGGATTTTCGCTTCTGACCATACATCAAACCGGTCTGCACAACTTCCCAAAGAACTCCCATATCAGTCCTATTGTGATTTTCCGACGGCAACCAAGCCGTATGGCGTCCTCAGGAACCTGCTGACCTGCCCACCATAATGCTATTATCAATTATTTTTGCCAAATGGCCTTTTTTTATGATTGACTATAATCGATAATAATGATATGTTAAGATTACTGAGTTCTTCACTTTGGATACTTCAATAAGGAGAAATTGGGTCAAATTATCATTTACATAAATAGTAACACACTTAAGAGAAAAAGGTGACTGGCCAATTTTTTTCCTTAGCTTTGTGGTGATTGAAGGTTTTTTTCAGAAGTGTAGGTTAAATAATTTAAGGAGATTTGATCGTATATAAGTCTCTGGGAAGGAGGTGAAATGTCTGATCAAAAGTCTGGAGGAGGAGAAGGCAACATCTAATCGTATATACCTAATCTGGGCATGTTGTATATAAATGCGATTATGATCTGCTTTTTCGCTCAAATTTGTACGAGACGGCACAGTTGATGATGAAATTGTAGAGTCCGTCAAAAA
>CAZFOQ010000084.1:0-18866 GCA_964520535.1 uncultured Pirellulales bacterium
AATGCCCCGCGCAAGGCCAAAGAACGTGCACGCAAAGCCGCTTCCGCCGCGAGTGGCACCTCTTAAGAATAAATTTGATTCAAAATTCAGGTTTTGCTTATATTCCGGCGGCGATGCTGTATGATATATAAAAAACAGAATACAGGACACACAAACCAGAATGGGGGAGGCATTCAAAAAAAAATCAAAAAGTATTGCGTGAGGCGGGGAAAAACAAATCCGAAACTCTAAACTCGAAATTAATGGAATAAGACAAAACGAAAAAACAAAGCTAATTTAAGGGCATTTAATAGCTCAACATTTTTATGTAACTTTTTGACCGGCGACGGCTAACACTAAGGCAAAAACTTTTGCAGCACCTGCATCTTTCAGTGTCTTTGCACACTCATTTAACGTTGCACCGGTTGTTTTTATGTCATCAACCAGGCAAATTGTTCGATCTTCGAAGTGATGTCCACGACGGACGGCGAAAGCTCCGGCAACATTCTTTGTACGTGCGGAGGGGCTTGCCATTGTTGGCTGTGTTTTGGTTCGACGGATCCGGACAAGATCTGTGCTGATTTTTGCTGTTGGGTGTATCAATTTTTTGATTAATATATGTGATTGGTTATAGCCCCGAGCCAGCCGCCTTGACCAATGCAGCGGAACGGGAACGAAAAATTCTATATCATCATAAAAGCCACTTCCTTGCAGAGCAGAATCGATTAAAAATCTCAGGATTGAATCCAGTTCTGTCTTACCATTTTTAAAAGCCACTATTATTTTTTGCAGGCTTTGGGCATAGACACCGGCACGAGCTATTTGGTCGAAATGTATTTCTTTACCCTGACAATCCGGACAAGCCCCTTCCAATTGAGCAGCTCTACTGGCATCACGGCCGCATCGCCGGCAGTAATCGGCACTGGTGCAGGTCAAAAGCTGGTTCCAGCAGTTTTTACAAAGACTATTGTCAGTTTCGCAGATGTTTTCGTGGCAGTTGATGCAGACCACGGGCCAAAGAAGCTGGTTTAAGCTCTGCAGGGTAAAACAGCCGGCTTGCTTTACAAGAGCAAGTGCCCGTATTTGCTTTTTCTTATCCACACTGGAAGATTATATAAGGATGAACCAGGGGTGACCACTACAAACTGCATAGACTGGTGGAGTTCACGGTGTGTGAAAGTAAATATCGATGTATTATAAGTAAAAATGGATATATGTTTAATATTTATGATAACAAAAGGCTTTCGAGAAGATAATGATATAGTAAAGTATTTTTTGTAAGTTCATTGTTTATAATAACATAGGCTTTCATAATCAATGTGAGCAGCCTTGTTATTGAGAAACGACTGTTGACTAATGGAGTCTTAGTTGTTAGAATTAATGTTTTATGGCAAAAGCAGTTAGAACAACCGGAAAGAAACGGACGAAAAAATCCTCCTCCAAAACTGCCAGAGTCAAGAGCAAAAAGGCTTTCAGAAGCTATCAACAAGCAATTGACTACCTGTTTAAGAGGACAGATTACGAGAAGGAGAAACGTCTGCGCTATAATATCACTACCTTTAGCTTAGAGAGAATGGAGAAACTGCTATCGTTATTAGGCGATCCACATAATAAAATCCCTACAGTTCATATAGCCGGTACAAAAGGAAAAGGCTCGACAGCTACGATGTTGGCCAAGATGCTCGAAGCGAATGATTACAATGTTGGGCTGTACACTTCCCCGCATGTACTACACTTGCATGAGCGGATTTCGGTCAATTCGGAAATGATCAATGATACAGAAATGCGTGGTTTGTTGAATCGTGTTTATGCTCCGGTTGAGAAGATGTCGAAAACTGATCCTCCCACTTTTTTCGAGATTATGACGGCTTTGGCATTTATGTATTTTGTCGATAAAGCAGTTGATATCGCAGTGATAGAAACCGGATTGGGCGGAAGATTGGACAGTACTAACGTTATTCAGCCTAAAGTCATCGGTATTACCAGCTTAAGTATCGACCATCAGCAACAGCTTGGGGAGACTATCGCCAGCATTGCCAAGGAGAAAGCCGGCGTTTTAAAGCGCGGTGTGCCGACTATTACCGTTGAGCAGGAACCAGCGGCAATGCATGTTCTGAAATCACACGCTATTGCTCTCAAGGCACCCTTTAGTGTGACCGGTAGCGATATTGATTTTTCACATCGATTCGAAACTTCTCGTGAGCATGGTCCGCATACAAGAATCTGCCTGACAACACCAACAAGTAAATTTGAACACTTAAGAGTACCACTGCACGGCAAACATCAGGCAATTAACTGCGGCCTGGCACTGGCTATGCTGGATAAGCTCAAATCAATCGGTTTTCAAATAGATAGTGAAAAGGCATCTGAAGGGCTTCAAAAAGTCTCATTACCGGGCCGAATGGAGATAATCTCGGATGATCCGAGAATTATGATCGATGCGGCTCACAATGCAGCAAGCATTCGAGCTTTAATTCATGCGATAGGGCAGAATATTCCTTATGATTCCATGGTGGTAATCTTCGGTTGTAATAACGATAAAGACGTCATGGGGATGCTGCAGGAATTGCAATATGGGGCTGATAAGGTGATTTTTACCCGCAGTAACTCGGCCAAAGCAGTCTCTCCGGAGGATTTGGCTGATATGTACACAGAGTTGTGTGGCAAAATGTGCCAGAGCGCTGCCAGTTTGGGTCCGGCTTTACAACTTGCCAAAAGTGCTGTCAGCAGGGAAGACCTGATTTGCATTACCGGCAGTTTTTATCTCATCGGCCAGGCAAAGATGCGCTTCCAGCCAAACGCAGTACTTGCAACAGTCTGATTTCCAGTCGTACTCTTTCTATCGATTTCGCACCTTCATTTTCCTTAATTCTCATCAGAATTAACGCACAAATTTCTGTGAGGAACCATTTTCAATTTGCAATAACGCGAAATCTGGGTTAAAAAATCTTCATTTTAGTATCATGAGCAGGCAATAAGGAGTTAGTAATGGCGGATGAGAAAAAATATATCGCAGTTGACCTCGGTGCCGAGAGCGGCAGAGTTATGATTGGCGCGGTTTCGGATGAAAGAATCGTTCTGAAGGAAATTCACCGTTTCGGTAATGGGCCTATCGAGGAAGATGGTTCTCTGAAGTGGGATTTTAACAAGCTGATTTCCGAAATTAAAACCGGCATAAGCAAAGCGGCAAAAACGGCAGGCAATGATATTGCCGGGATCGGTGTTGATAGTTGGGGTGTCGATTTTGGCTTGCTCGACGCCGATGATAAGCTGATCGAAAATCCTTATCACTACCGCGACAGCAGAACAAACGGAATGATGGAAAAGGCGTTTGAACTGTTGAGCAAACGCGAAATTTATGAACACACCGGGATTCAGTTTATGCAGTTGAACAGCGTTTATCAACTGCTTTCAATGCGCTTGGCCAATTCGGGTGTGATGGCTAAGGCAAAGAATCTTATTTTTATCGCTGATCTGGTCAGCTATTACCTGTGCGGCGAGATATTCGCTGAATACAGTCTTGCCAGTACCTCGCAGTTTATGGATATGAGAGCATCTCGGTGGTCAAAAGAGGTTTTGGACAGGCTTTCACTGCCGGTTGGAATTTTGCCCAGGATTGTCAAGCCGGGGACAATAGTAGGGCAATTGACTGCAAAGGTTCAAAAAGAACTTGGCTGTGGCCCTATCCCGGTGATTGCGATTGGATCGCACGATACGGCTTCGGCGATTGCCGGTGTACCGGCCGGCGTTGGTAATTGGGCTTATCTGTCATCGGGGACCTGGAGCCTGATGGGTGTGGAGATACCAAGGGCGATTATAAACGACAAGACATTCGAATATGAATTCACAAACGAGGGTGGAGTTGAGAATAAAATCCGATTGTTAAAGAACATAATGGGGCTGTGGCTGATGCAGGAATGTAGGAGGCAGTGGCAGAAAGAGGGGACAGATCTCTCGTATAATGAGCTGACAGCAATGGCGGAAAAGGCGGAGCCGTTTGCAGGTTTTCTGAACGTGGATGATGGCGTCTTTCTTGCACTGGGCGATATGCCGAAAAGGATAAACGAATATTTGGCCCGAACGGGACAAAAAACAACACAGGACAAGGGACAAATAAACAGAATCATTATGGAAAGCCTGGCTCTTAAATATCGGCAGGTGATGGATGCGATCGAAAATATAACCGGCGATACGATTGAGCAGTTACATATTGTCGGAGGTGGGATAAAAAATGAGCTGCTTTGCCGGTTCACGGCCAATGCTATCGGCAAGAAGGTAATCACCGGTCCTATCGAGGCGACTGCAAGTGGAAATATCCTGATGCAGGCCAAAGCGGCAGGGCAGATTGAGACTTTAGACCAGGCCAGAGAAATCGTTCGAAATTCTTTCAACCTGAAAGAATATCAACCTCAGAATACGTCACTGTGGCAAGAGCAATATGAGAGCAGAAAAAAGTAGAGAAGGAGAAAATACTCCGTTCGAGGAACTCGAACAAAAGCTGGATAGTTTTGATCCGGACAAACGAAAAGATGCGCTTTTAACATTGTGCGGTGAAGTCAAGGCAGGCCGGATTGATTTGCCCAAGCCGGGGACGGACGTTAACCTGCATTGTCATACCTTCTTCTCTTATAACAGCTATGGCTATTCCCCGAGCAAATTTGCGTGGCTGGCACGTAAAGCGGGATTAGCCGTTGCCGGAGTCGTGGACTTTGATGTTCTGGATGCTCTGGAAGAGTTCCTTGAAGCGGCAAGGCTTCTCGGTCTAAAGGGATGCGGGGGGCTGGAAACGCGGGTTTTTGTGCCGGAATTTGCAACAAGAGTAATGACATCACCCGGCGAACCTGGCATTACGTATCATATGGGGATGGGATTTCCAACGGCGCAATTAGAAGGCGGGCAGAAAGAATTTCTCCAGAGTCTTCGCCAAACGGCCCAGCAGAGAAATCGGGACCTGATGGGCAGAGTCAATCAACATCTTAAACCTGCCGATCTGAATTATGAATGTGACGTCCAGAGTCTCACGCCGGCTGGGAATGCGACCGAACGCCATATCAGCCTTGCTTATGCCCGCAAGGCGGCGGAGCTCTTCGGCCGGGGACAGGACCTTGCCGATTTCTGGAGCGAAAAGCTTGGTATTGAAGTTGAATTAGCAGAACTTCCTGAGAGCAGGGACCTGCTCAATACGATTCGGGCAAAGACAATGAAACGTGGTGGCATCGGCTATGTCCAGCCGGACACAGGCTCTTTTCCTCTGATGGCGGAGACGAATCAATTCATCCTTGCCGCCGGTGGAATGCCCGTGCATACATGGCTGGACGGGACAAGTGACGGAGAAAAGGCTATCGAGGAATTGCTCGATGTTTCAATGAGCACAGGATCTGCGGCTATTAATATTATCCCGGACCGCAACTATACCCCTGGTTCTCCGGATGTAAAACTGAAGAACCTCTACAAGATAGTGGAATTGGCGGAAAAACGGCACCTGCCTGTTGTGGTCGGGACAGAGATGAACAGCCCCGGACAGAAATTCGTGGACAGTTTCGATACACCTGAGCTGGCTGAGCTGGTACCGGTATTCTTAAAGGGTGCCCATATTGTTTACGCCCATTCGGTGTTACAACACCAGTGCGGCTTAGGGTATACCAGCGAGTGGGCCGGGAAAAATTTCGAAAGTCTCGCTCAAAAGAATGAATTTTTCCAAAGGCTTGGAAGTTCGCTACAGCCGCAGTATGAAGACAGGCTTAGCGGTTTGAGTGAAAATATAACGGCTGAACAAATAATGGAAATAGCAATCCGTGACCATTGAACCTGGTCTTGTAGCGCGACTTGAGAAGATACGAGGAATAAAATATGCCAGACCTGCCGGAAACGCAATATGCCGTACAACTGGTTGGGCCGGATGAACTTGTCCTGAACAAGTCCAAAAAGATTTTCAGGCCGGGAAGGCATCAAATTCTCTGTCGTGTAGAGGCGGTCGGGCTATGCTTTTCCGACCTGAAGCTGTTGAAACAATTTTCCAGTCACGTTCGCAAGAGTCAAATCGTCTCCGGCATTGATCTTAATATTCTTGATGAAATTCCCAGCTATGTCCCCGGCGAAGCACCAACGGTTCCCGGGCACGAGGCTGTCGTCAGAATCGCAGCCATCGGTGACGGAGTCGATGATTTTGATCCCGGCCGGCGTTACCTTGTGCAGACGGATTATCGCTGGCTTCCCACGGCTGCCCGCAGCAATGCAGCGTTCGGGTATAATATCGAGGGAGCGCTGCAGGAATACGTATTGATGGATAAAAGGGTAATCACGTCACCGGAAGGGGACTCGATGCTTCTGCCGGTCAGTGAGGAACTGTCCTGCTCGGCGATTGCACTGGTTGAGCCTTGGGCGTGTGTTGAAGATGCCTATGCCTCCAAAGAACGCACAGGCATTAAAAAAGATGGTCAAATGCTGGTTTTAGCGGATCGCGAAATAACTGAGGATGTTCTTGAGAATCTGTTCGACCGATACGGCCAACCCAGGCAAATAACGTGCATGGATCAGTCGAAGCCTTCGAAAAGGCTTGATGTGCCCGTCAGGACAGTTGTAGGCCTCTCGGAGTTGGAAGATGCCGAATTTGACGATGTGATTTACTTCGGCTCCAATGCGGAGATCGTTGAAGAGGTGTTTTCGAAAGTCGGCACAAACGGCTTGTTGAATATAGTGCTCTGTGGAGGAAGTTTCGGTAGAAATATTGTTACCCCGGTGGGGAGAGTTCACTACGGCGGTATTCGGATAATTGGTACAACAGGCTCTGACCCGCTTGAATCTATGGAAATCATCCCTGAGACTGACGAGATTCGTCACGGTGACAAGATTAACGTTATCGGTGCGGGCGGTCCAATGGGTTTGATGCATGTTGTCAGAAATATCTGCCAGGGTGTTGAAGGTGTGAGCGTATTCGCAGGCGATGTGGATGATGGAAGGTTGGCTACATTGACCAAAATCGCTGAGCCTTTGGCGAAGAAAAACGCTGTTAAATATCAGGCTTATAATCCGGCCAAGGGAAAAATTGCCGAGGCTTTCGACTATACAGCTCTAATGGCACCGATAACTGCTTTGGTTGCTGCTGCGGTGAAGGATGCAGCGCCGGGTGGACTTATAAATATCTTTGCCGGCATTCCCGCCACGGTCACAGGGCAGATAGACCTGGATGCATATATCGAGAAGCAATTGTATTTCATCGGGACAAGCGGCTCGACATTGGATGATATGAAACGGATGCTGGACAAAGTTGAAACAGGCAGGCTCGATACGAACCTCAGCGTTGCCGCTGTGTGCGGGCTTGAAGGTGCGGCCGATGGGATTCGAGCGGTTGAAAACCGGTCAATAGCGGGTAAAATTATCGTTTATCCGACCTGTAAAACTCTGAAACTGGTGAGACTGGAAGAAATGGAACAGAAGATGCCGGAAGTTGCGAATTGCCTCGATGACGGACTCTGGACAAAACAGGCAGAGCAAAAACTTCTGGAAAAGTATAAGGACTAATAAATCGAAAAATTCAGATTGTAGCGAGAGTAATATTATGAAAGGTATTGAACAGGCTTATGAGGCGGCACGAGAGCGTTATGCGGAACTGGGTATGGATACCGATAATGCGATTAAAATGCTCAAGGACATAGCGATATCGCTGCACTGCTGGCAGGGTGACGATGTCGGCGGTTTTGAAACCGTTGGAGCTGAACTATCAGGCGGGGGAATCCAGGCCACTGGAAATTATCCGGGCAAGGCCCGCACGATAGATGAATTGCGAAGTGATGTTGAAAAGGCGCTTTCCATGATTCCCGGCAGGCATCGTCTGAACCTCCATGCCTGTTACCTCGACAACGGGGGTAAGTTTGTTGATCGCAACGAGATAGCTGTCGAGCACTTCCAGAGTTGGATTGACTGGGCAAAAGCAAATCGCCTGGGCATGGATTTTAATCCGACATATTTCTCCCACGAAAAAGCAGCCGATGGTTTTACACTCAGCCATATCGATAAGGGGATTCGAGATTTCTGGATCGAACATGGTATTGCCTGTAGGAAAATCGGGGCAGAGATGGGAAAACAGCTTGGCAGCACAACGGTCACTAACGTTTGGATACCGGATGGATATAAGGACATTCCGGTTGACCGATGGGGTCCAAGGGCACGTTTGATTGATTCACTGGATAAAATTTTTGCCGAAAAGATCGATCCCAAAGTACACCTTGATGCTGTTGAATCCAAACTCTTTGGTATAGGTGCCGAGAGCTATACTGTTGGGTCACATGAATTCTATCTGGGTTATGCCGTTTCCCGTCAGAAGCTCCTCTGTCTGGACGCCGGACATTTTCATCCGACGGAAATGATCTCCGAAAAAATATCGTCCGTGCTCATGTTTGTGCCGGAACTTCTTCTGCATGTCAGCCGCCCGGTTCGCTGGGACAGTGACCATGTGGTGATTCTCAACGACGAATTGTGTGCCATTGCACAGGAGCTAATACGCAGCGGCAAGCTCGACAAGGTTCATATCGGGCTCGACTTTTTCGACGCCAGCATTAATCGGGTGGCGGCCTGGGTCATCGGGACACGTTGTATGATAAAGGCGCTGCTTCTGGCGCTGCTGGAGCCCACCGAAAAACTTCGTGCAATGGAGCAAAGCGGCGATTATACTTCACGCTTGGCCGTGCTCGAAGAGTTGAAGACATTGCCGTTTGGCGCGGTATGGGATTACTACTGCACTAAGCGGGATGTGCCGGTCGGAGCAGATTGGCTCAAAGAGGTAAGACAATACGAGGCTCAAGTGACGAACTTAAGATAAGTCAGATAATCACAATAAGGAAAGGAAAACAAATGGCAAGCGAAAGTAAGGATGGTGCCATCAAGGGGTTGGATGCACTCTATGAATTCGAGCGCGAGCCGGTTTCGCAGGACAAGCTTCAGCCGGGCAAGCACTTTGCCGGTATTTTTGCCGGTGAGCATGTTGCCGGGACCGAGTTCGTTATCGGCGCATTGTTTGTGACCTGGGGAGCAAGCGCTTTCGATATGTTTGTAGGGCTGCTTCTTGGCAACTTGATGGCAGTACTGACCTGGACGTTTATCTGTGCACCAATTGCAGTTCGAACGCGGCTGACTCTCTACTGGTATCTTCGAAAGATAGCCGGGCCGGTCACTACGACGGTTTACAATCTGTTGAACGCAGTCCTGTTTTGTATATTGGCCGGGTGTATGATAACAGTCTCAGCATCGGCGGTTCGCACCGTGATCGGCACGGAACGATTCCCATCTTCGGGCATCGCGCCGCAGGTGGGCTGGCTTCCAACCGATATAAGATTTGTTTTGATAGTTGTCGTTGTAGGTGCAGTTGTTGTCACGCTGGCAATCCTCGGCTTTAAAAAGCTGGCTCAATTTGCCGAAGTGTGTGCGCCGTGGATGTTCTTGATGTTCATCGCCGGGGCGATCATTATGCTTCCCCGCCTGGCCGGAGCGATGTTCGAGAGCGGCCGGATCGGCAGTTTTCAGGATTTCTGGAACCTGGCGAATAAATCAGTCTGGACGGGGATTGCTCCCGAGGGCAATCCTAAAATGACCTTCTGGCATGTTGCCGCCTTTGCATGGATCTGTAATCTTGCCATGCACGGCGGCCTTTCAGATATGGCGCTTTTCCGTTACGCGAAAAAATCATCTTACGGCTTGTATTCGGCGTTCGGCATGTTGCTGGGTCATTATTTGGCCTGGATTTGTGCCGGGATTATGGGAGCCGGAGCGGCTCTGGCCCTGGGGATGAGCCTGACACAGCTCGATGCTGGCGGAGTTGCCTGGGAGGCTCTTGGTATCGCGGGAATCCTTGCGGTTGTGATTGCCGGGTGGACGACCTCGAATCCTACTTTGTACAGAGCGGGATTGGCCTTTCAGGCGGTGACTCCCGGCTGGCCGAGATGGCTGGTCACATTAGTTGCCGGTGCGGCGACAACCGCTATCGCCTGTTCGCCGTTTGTATTTACTAAGCTGCTGGATTTTGTTGGCCTCTACGGCCTGCTGCTGGTGCCCGTCGGTGCAATCGTCTTTATCGAGCACTGGATCTTCCCGAAAATAGGCTTGACACAGTTCTGGGTCTCCAAAAAGAAGCTGCTTGTGAGCTGGCCCGCTTTGGTAAGCTGGTTGATATCTATTGTGGTTGCTCTTGTAATTGCTCAGGACAGCCCTTTGGTGAGTTTGTTGAGATGGATACGCCTGGAAGCTGTTGCAGACGCTCTAAGTAAGCTTGGTTTCCTGCATTTGTTCTTCCTGTTCGTACCTGTTTGGCTGTTGACTTCGGTGCTGTATATCATATTCGCCTCGATGGCCGGCGCTCGTGAGAAATTCGCCGATCAGCCGGAAGAACAACCTGAATCCGGCCCCGGTGCGCAATCTTCGGAACAGCAGGAAGAAACCGGCACCGGATACGGCAAAGATCCCGTCTTGATGGCCTGTGCGATTATTGCCTTAGCGTCACTCGCGGCGTGTGTGATTTTGCCGCTCTGGGTGTACTTGTCCGACAGTGCAGCTTACTTGAAGAACCAGGCCACATTCAAGGGCTTACTGATTTGGCCAACAGTGATTTATTTTATCGCCGCGACAATATGGAATGTTAAAAGAAGCAAAGCAAAGTGAGAGAAAGGAAAGAATTATGGCTGATACTGATGCCATAAAAGGAGCTAAAAAGTTCTATGAAGATGTTCCCATAAAAACCACGGACTTTTTCCTCAAAGGAGCAAGCTCCCTTGATTGGGGGATGAAGAATCGGCTGTCCAGAATATTTAATCCGGATACGGGTCGAACAGTAATGTTTGCAATTGACCACGGCTACTTTCAAGGACCCACCACCGGGCTTGAGCGAATTGACCTGACGATTGTACCGCTGATGTATTATGCCGATGCAATAATGCTGACGCGTGGGATTCTGCGAACAACGGTACCTCCGACTCTGAACAAGCCGATCGTAATGCGGTGCAGCGGCGGACCGAGCATACTCAGGGAACTGTCGAATGAGGAATTAGCCGTTGACATAGAGGACGCGATTCGAATGAACGTGGCAGCGATTACTCTGCAGGTCTTTATTGGCGGAGAATTCGAAACTCGTTCGGTGCATAATATGACGCGCCTTGTGGATATGGGGCTGCGTTATGGTATTCCAACTATGGCAGTGACGGCGGTGGGCAAAGATATGGTCCGGGATGCAAAATATTTCCGCTTAGCCTGCCGAATTTGTGCAGAGCTTGGGGCACAGATTATTAAAACGTACTATGTTCCGGATGGCTTTAAGACGATAACAGCTTCCTGTCCGGTTCCGATTGTGATGGCCGGCGGCAAAAAAATTCCTGTTCTTGATGCTCTGACAATGGCATATAAGGCGGTGCAGGAAGGCGCATCAGGTGTAGATATGGGACGCAACATCTTCCAGAGTGACGCCCCCAAAGCAATGATGCAAACAATTCACAAGGTTGTCCATGAGAATATGAAACCTAAAGAGGCCTTGGAGTTGTATGAAACCCTTAAGAACGAAGAGCTGGCAAAATAGGATATAACATGCCAGATAGACCTCTTTTTAGTCAGTTGCGTGAATCATCTCCACTTATCAGCGTGGGGATACTTACGGTAGATTTGATGTCCCTTGGTTCAGAGTTGCAACTTATGGAGCAGGCAGGAGTGGAATTGCTGCACGTTGATGTTATGGATGGGTGCTTTTGCCCGATGATGACCGTTGGGCCTTGCTTTATAAAATCCATAAAGACATCCCTATTCAAAGACATACACCTGCTGATAGATGATCCGTTGAACAAGCTTGAAAGTTACGTTGCCGCCGGTGTCGACATGATTACGGTTCATGTTGAGTCCTGCCGCCATATACATCGTGTGCTGCAAGCGTTGGGAGAAATGACCAATACCAACGATTCTGATAGAGGTATTGTACGCGGCATCGCCTTGAATCCGGGGACGCCCCTGGAGGTTATCAGGCCATTTCTCAATGAGCTCGAAATGATCTTTCTACTGGCGGTTAATCCCGGATGGAGCGGACAGAAGTTTATCACTTCCACTCGGTCCCGGCTCAAACGGCTGATACAGATGATTCTCGAGGCTGACAAAGATATTCTTGTAGGTATCGACGGCGGAGTTACTCGCGATAACATCATTGACGTAGCTCGGATGGGTGCCGATATTATCGTTACCGGAAGTGCAGTGTTTGATGGCAAAATGCCTTTGGAGAACGCCAAATTTATGATAAGTGCTGTAAGTGATGCTGTGGGAGCATCATGATGTAACTGTTTGGCAGAAATCATAAAGGAAAACAATGAACGGTGCTGTGTTAGATCAATCCTCTTTGAGCCGATTAGCTCAGATAATACAGATTGTCCGTGGTCTTTTGGCAAATCCCACTGGGAATGAGGATATACCCTATGATCCGGTTATTTTGAAGTCATTAACGAGTAAAGAAGCCATTGATTTTGCCGGTTCTGCGAAAAACGCAGAGGGTAAGCAGTATCCGCCACCTTTGAGCAAGAATCAGAGACCGCCACTTTTCTTAGACCCTGCCGATTTCACTGTTGAACCGGAAAGTCTCCGCAAACAATTAGGCGACGTTATTTCAGCATATTCGCAACAATATAATGTTAAGCCGGAAATCGTTTGTCTTCGTAAGTTGGGAGTACTCTACGTCGAGCGAGGGGACAATGGCGCCGAGATGCCTCTTGGCAATAAAGTCGCACTGGTAACGGGTGCTGCAGGAGCCATCGGTTACGGGATTTGCCGGGGGCTGCTGGAA
This sequence comes from uncultured Pirellulales bacterium, assembly GCA_964520535.1. Lineage (GTDB taxonomy): Bacteria > Planctomycetota > Phycisphaerae > Sedimentisphaerales > Anaerobacaceae > JAFGPS01. The sequence continues at coordinate 12,779 of CAZFOQ010000084.1, forward strand.
AAAGGCTGTCATCTGGTCGCTACCGATCTTGCCGGCGAGAAGCTTAATGGATTTGTTGCCGACCTGAAGCAGATGGCATCTAATCACGTGCTTGGTGTTCCAATCGATGTGACCGATAAGGAGTCTGTTGTTCGTGGTTTTGAAGATGTCATTCTAACCTGGGGCGGGATTGATATTGTGGTTATTAATGCAGGTATCCCACTGGTATCATATTTGAAAGATATAAAGCTCGATGATTTTCGCAAGCTGCAAAAGGTAAATGTGGAAGGTGCCCTGCTAACACTTACCGAAGCTGCACGGCTTTTTATTCTACAGGGAACGGGCGGTGACATTATTGTTATCTCCACGAAGAATGTCCCCAGTCCCGGTGCGGGCTTTGGTGCTTACAGTGCAACCAAAGCCGCGTCTCATCAGTTGGGGCGCATTGCGAGTATAGAGCTGGCGCAGTATGGGGTCCGGGTGAACATGGTGGCCCCGGACGGAGTATTTTCTGAAGGTAAGTACAAATCGGGATTATGGGCCGAGGTGGGACCGGACCGCATGCGGGCGCGAGGGCTGGATGAAGATGGATTGCAAGAGTATTACCGCAACAGAAATCTTCTGAAAGCCAGGATAACGGGGCGGCACGTTTCCAATGCCGTACTGTTCTTTGCTATGCGTCGAACGCCTACGACGGGCGTTACGATTCCTGTGGATGGGGGTTTGCCCGATGCTACTCCGCGATAGAATGATAAAGAAAAAGTCTAACAATATGAATAAGGCTCTATCAGAACTTATTAGAATATCGAACACAGTTGGTAAGGACAAATTGCTTGTTCAGGGAGGAGGCGGAAACACATCAGTAAAAACCGAAGACGGCAAATACATGTATATCAAGGCCAGCGGTACGGCTTTGAAAGACATGAATGGGAAAGCGGGTTGGCGGAGGGTGCGGCTTGATTCGGTTCTGTCGATTATTAAAGATAAGTCGATAGCACAGCTTGATACGTACGCTCGGGAAATTGAGATAGTAAATCGACTACTTCTTGCCTGCGATGACCAGGTTGCAGGAGAAGCCCGACCGTCAGTGGAGGCGCATTTGCACGGTTTTTTTGATAAGTGCGTGATTCATCTACATCCGAGTTCCGTCGGGGCATATGCAAATGCTAAGAACGGAAAAGCAGAGCTTGAGAAACTTTTCAAGCAGGAAAGACTGCCGCCGCTTTGGGTTCCTTACACGGATCCAGGCTTTATGCTCGCCAGGAGAATTGCCAAACTGGTTAACAACTACCAAAAACAATATGGCAAAAAGCCCCCTGTTATGGTTCTTGAAAAGCACGGACTTTTTATTTCGGCGGGCAACGCCGATGCCGCTCTGCGACTTGTACGCAAGGTCATAAATCGCTGCAACCGCAGGCTCAAGCAACCAAAGGCCGGAAGAATCAAATCCGTAAGCCGAAAAACTGTCAATGATATAAAGCTTTGCATCCGCAGGGCTTTTTTTGAGGTGACCGGTGAGTATCCGATGATAAGCTATTTTTGTAATAACGAGATTGCAGCGTTTTGGCGAGAAAGGGATGCCAAGAAGATGCTCTCAGGAGTTTTGACGCCGGATGAACTGGTATATGCCAACGGGCCTGCGATGTGGGTAGACAGAATCGAATGGGAGAATATCGCAAAGGGATTAACTCGGCAAATCAAGAAGGGACAAAAGCATTCAATTGCGTTCCTGGTTAAGAACATCGGACTCTTTGTAGCGGGTGAAAAGAAGATCGCTACCACTGTGCGGGACATTGTAACATATTCCTTTTTTATTCGCACAAATGCCAAACGTATGGGCGGCATCTGGTGTTTGAATAAACGCCAGCAGGATTTTATCAATAACTGGGAGGCGGAGGCATTCCGTAAAAAACAAGCCGGTTAAAAGAGCTAAGCCTATATAAATCAAAAAGTTATAGATCTGAGGCAAATTATACCCACTGTTAATTCGCAGGGCTTGTAATCATTTCAGCTAATTTCACTCAATTTGGTGCCTTGTAGAAGTGGTGTAGGATTTTGCGGGAAAAATCCTAAAATATTTTAGTTTTTTTCTTGAAATTTTGATATATTGTGCTATAATAATAGTTCAATATAGTAATAGAGTTATATCAGTGTGGATTGCTTAGTGGGGACAACGAATGATTGAGTTTAAGTTAGATATAAAAAGTGGCGTGCCTTTTTATCGTCAGATAGTTGACCAAATCCGATATGGAATCGCCTCCAAACATCTTTTACCTGGCGAACAGTTGCCTACTGTCAGAGACCTTGCTGTTCAATTGGAGATTAATCCTAATACCGTCCGTAAAGCCTATTCGGAACTGGAGATTTTAGGAGTTTTGGACACTCAGCAGGGCACAGGCACCTTTGTCGCCCAGAGAGAAATTGAAATTACAGATGTAGAAAAAGACCGTATGCTCGGATTAATCTGTGATGAGCTGGTTGCCAGAGGCCAGCAATATGACCTTACCTTAAAAGAAATTTTTGAACATTTACATAGGAGAATCGAAAATGGCTGAAAAAAGAAAAACAAATGTTGCTCTCCCAGGCCTGACCCGGGAGTACAAAGCGACCACTCAATTGGAAGCAGAGGCGGCATCCCTCAATTGGGTCGCCGCTCTGGTTACTGTTGTTGTTGTATTGTCCGGCGCCGGCCTTAACAGGCTTTCCGAGGGCACTTGGGAGCCAAAGAATATCTACATCGTTATTGGCACCTCTCTTGTTGCAGCAATTTGCTTTTTTGGTATTAAGATCGCCAATCAATGGGAAAGGGCAGTTGTGCTGCGACTCGGCAAATTTCGCTGCCTCAAAGGACCGGGTCCATTTTTCATCATTCCAATTATTGACACTATCGTTCAGTCCGTCGATATGCGCATACGCTCAACCGACTTCAGCTCAGAGTCCACTCTCACTAAGGATACTGTTCCTGTCAACGTCGATGCCATCTGTTTTTGGATGGTATGGGATGCAAAGAAAGCTATTCTTGAAGTCGAAAACTTCTATCTTGCTAACGTCCTTTCCGCTCAAACCGCACTGCGTGACATCATCGGCACTCACCAGCTCTCCGAGTTACTCACCCATCGTGAAAAACTCGGCAAAAAACTCCAGGAAATTCTTGATGAAAAAACAAATCCATGGGGCATAACAGTTCAATCGGTTGAAATTCGCGACATCATCATCCCCAAGGACTTGGAAGATGCCATGTCTAAACAGGCACAGGCCGAACGAGAGCGGCAGGCGCGGATCATTCTTGGAACGGCCGAGACTGAAATCGCCGAGAAATTTGCCCAGGCCGCCAAACAGTACGAGTCCAATCCCGGAGCAATGCATCTGCGAGGTATGAACATGTTATTTGAAGGCTTGAAGGAAAAGGGCTCAATGATTATTGTCCCCAGCTCTGCATTAGAGACGATGAACTTGGGAGCGATCGGCGGAATGGCAGCTTTGAGCCAGGTTAAAAGTGAAAAGGACCAACGGGAAAATGAGACCTCTTAACCGAAGCACACAATAATTGCATTTACAAACTGATTCAAGGAGAGAACAAGATGATTCAGTCAACAACACCGAGCATTGAAGGCAGGAATATCAGGAAATACTATGGCGTCGTAACGGGCGAAGCCATTCTTGGCACGAATGTTTTCAAGGACATCTTTGCCGGCATACGAGATATCGTTGGTGGCCGGTCGGCTGCTTATGAGAAGGAGCTTCGAAAGGCTCGCAGGGTTGCCTTTGAGGAAATGGAAGAGCAGGTCGCCCAGCTTGGCGCCAATGCTGTTGTCGGAATAGATATTGATTATGAAACTGTCGGCGGCCGGGCTGCCATGATGATGGTTAGTGTCAGCGGCACAGCCGTGACAATTGAGTAAAACCTTACTCTGAACTTAATTCGGGAGGATTTTCTGCCGGAGGTGGCACGGGTGGGATGTGTGTAAAAGGCAAATCTTTAAAAGTTATTTATATTCAACCATCTCAAAAACTTTAAAACAATATAGAAAATGCCCCTGCCGCTAATGACACACATGACAACCTTCGTTTGATTCTGTAGCCACTTCGGAGCCTTCTTGAACTGCAAGGCCTTTATAAACATATATCCGTCGTCTTCCATCTCGTATCTGTCCATTTCTGACGTTTGGCATTGTTCGTTTTACTTCCTTGCCGAAGTTGGAGCTGTTGAGTGGTTGGTGCTGTTATTGCCGTACCAGCAGGGATTTATTGGAGTGATATTCTGAAAGGGATCCCATTTTGCAAAAATATTGCAAAATGGGATCCCAAAAAAGTGGCAAAATGGTAACGAAGCAGTTGCTTTTTGGGCCTGAATTGTGCTATATTACCGTGTTTTAATACTGTTAACGAGCATTTTCGGCGTTTTTAGCCCGGAAATGAGCTTGTCCTTGCCCCTTTGGGGCCCCGAGACATGCCTTACGGCAGTGGATTTTGAGGAGAATTACGGCATGAAGTTTAGTATTGAGGATACTCGGAAGAAACCGGCTCCAAAGGTCAAAGACCTGATCAAGGATCGGGCTATCAGCCTCGATGATGTAACTGACTGGTTAAGAACCATTTATGAGATTCGTTTTTTCGAAGAGAAGGTGTTCGATCTTTTAGGCCAGAATATTATCAAGGGTGCCTCACATCTTTATGCCGGTGAGGAGGCGGTTGCCGTCGGGGCAACGGCGGCGATTGAACGCGGCGATGTCATCGGCTCAACCCATCGCGGCCACGGTCACTGTGGAGCGATCGGTAATAAGTACGCCGATAGCGAAACCGAACGCCAGGACCACTGGAACCAGATGATGGCTGAGTTGATGGGCAAAGAGACCGGCTACTGCAAAGGCAGAGGCGGCTCAATGCATATCGCCGAGGTTTCCAAATGCAACAATCTCGGCTCGACCGGTATTGTCGGTGGAAATCAGGCGCCGGCGGTCGGGGCGGCCATGGCGGAAAAATATAAAAAGACCGGCAAAGTTGTCCTTTCTTTCTTTGGCGACGGTTCCACCAATACTGGAAGTTTTCATGAAGCTATGAATATGGCCTCGACACTTGCCGTGCCGCTGGTGGCTATTATTGAAAATAATCTTTACGGCATGAGCGTCCCGTTCTCCGGCAGCGAGGTCGATGGGGCCGTCAGAGCCAGTAACGTTGAGGATATTGCGGTCAGGGCGGGCGCCTACGACGTTCCGGCCATGATTGTGGACGGCCAGGATGCCCTTGCGGTTTTTCTGGCGGTACAGGCTGCTGTCAAAAAGGCCCGGAAAGAAAATCAAATGACAATTATCGAGGCCAAAACTTATCGCTGGTATGGCCACAGTCGAAGTGATCCGCGTGCCTATCGAACCAAGGCGGAGGAAAAGGCCTGGCACCAGCGCGATCCGATTACCGTTCTGTGGGAAAAACTACAGAATGAAAAACTCTGCACCGCCGAGCAGTTGGACAAAATAAAAGACAAGGCCTTTGCGACAATTGAAGCGGCAACAAAATTCGGCATGGATAGTCCCTGGCCGAACGTCGCCGATTTGGCCAAAGATGTTTATGTGGAGGAAAGCTATCCGGCGGAAGTGATCGAAGCGGATAAAACTGCTTCGGCTAAGGTGGCGGAGGCAACGGCGGCGTTTGAAGCTTCTGTTGCCTCATCAACGGCAAGAACAAAAAAAGAGGCCGCCGAGCAGGCCCGCGGTGAAGTCAAATCCAGGTTCGGCATGGATGTGATGACAATCGGACAGGCGGTTTCCGCCGCACAGGGTGACGAACTGAGAAGAGACAAGAATGTTTTTTTAATGGGTGAGGATGTCGGTCTTTACGGCGGGGCGTACCAGGCCACTCGGGGACTGTTAGCTGAATTCGGGACGGAGAGGGTCATCGATACGGCGATCTCCGAAGCGGCGATCGCAGGCGCTGCCGTTGGGGCGGCTCTTCGGGACATGCGGCCGGTCGCCGAAATTATGTATGTCGATTTTGTCACCATCGCGATGGATCAGCTTGTTCATGTCGGAGCTTATAACCGTTATATGTTCGGCGGCAAAGCCAAAGTCCCGATGGTCCTGCGCACCGAAGGCGGTGTCGGCAGGTGTATCGC
>CAZFOQ010000085.1:0-18621 GCA_964520535.1 uncultured Pirellulales bacterium
TTCATATAAATGGGAAAGCAAAATCGAGATTTTAGGGCATTTCTCAGGTGGGCATTAGTGACTCAAGCGATGGAAAGAAACGAACTTTTACTTAGCTATATCCACTATCCCGCTTCAATTAAGACTACCCTATCAAGCTCAAGCCTATAATAATCATGAAGTTACAATTAATACCAATCCTCTTTTAAGATAGCTCCAGCTTTTATTTAAATTCGATCCAGAAGTATAGTTCATAATACAATCCCGGGAAATTCCTCTCGTGGCTTATTCAGGTTTAGAGTATCATATCAAAAATTATCTGCAGGATTAGCACTGGACCTTCGGCAAAAGATAAACCGTAAAGGGAAGCTAAACCAAATGAGAAAATATTTTAAGAAAGCTCTCGGAATAGTTCTGATTATCCTGGGCTTTCTTGCCCTGATAACACCCTGTTCTCCCGGCTCATGGCTTATCTTGGTCGGACTTGAATTGCTGGGATTGAGATTCCTGCTGGAAGATAAGCTGCCCGCTTTTCTCAAGGTCAGTCATAAAGGCAGGTTTAGGAATCTGCTCAATAAAATTAAACGAAAACGCTCAAATAAACCAACCCCGCTAAAGTGAAAAACATCATCGAATATACTTAGATATATACCGAACAAAGGAAAATCGGCAAAGTGAGTAGTCTATTCTACAATCTTGGTAAAATGGTCGGGCCAAAAGTTCGTAAGGCTAAATGGATTTGGCAATCAATGACCGGCAGCGAAGCTGACGCTATTAAGCTGGAGAACGAAGTTGGCCGTGACCTGGCAAGGGAAATCAGAAATCAGTTAGAGCTTGACCATAAGCCAGAGACTGCACAGATATTGAACGAAATTGGGCCTCGTCTTGCCGAACGTGTGGCCAGCAGATTCCGTACGTTCAACTTTGAGATAGTTAAAAGTGCCGAACCAAATGCTTTTGCTCTGCCGGGCGGGTTTATCTTTTTGACCGGCTCGCTGGTGGAACTGTGTAACTGTGATCGTGATGAATTAGCATTTATACTCGGTCACGAGATGTCTCACGTTATCCGAGGACACGCGATGAAACGTATCATAAGCAACTCTGCTATTAATGCAGCTTCTCATGCCATACCAATGAGAGGCCAGCTTTCCCGTTGGTTGCGGAAAGTGGGCGTACAATTCCTTGAAAATGCTTATTCTCAGGATTTTGAGTCCCAGGCTGATAAACTTGGAGTGCGTCTGGCTGATGCAGCCGGTTATAATCCGAAAGCTTCTGTGCAGTTACTCCGGCGTCTGGCCAATCTGAGCTTCTCTGAAAGTAAATTCGAACTTGGTAGTTATTTTTCCTCACACCCCCCTTTTGAGGTACGTATCCGGGATATTAATCATTTGTTGTGCAAATAACAGGCAAAACGAAGCTATGAGGTTGTAACGCTTTCAGCAACCAGATTAACAACGGTCTCAGCCGTTGAGCTTTGGTCGAGTTGCTTTTGTGAATCAAGTAAATCCTCTGGTGTGAGCTGCTCTGCTTTATCCAATTGGCTGTGGACTTTCTCCACCCACGAAACCAGAGCTTTTACAACTTCAGGGTCATAATCGTATCCGGATGAACTAACCAGAATTTTGATTGCTTCTTCGAGAGATAATAAATCATGATATGCCCGATCTGAGGTCAGAGCATCTAACGCATCTGCTACGGCTAAAATACGAGCGCCAAGCGGTATCGAACCTTGTAATAAACCGTCCGGATAGCCTTGGCCGTTCCACTTCTCGTGATGGCCTCGAACGATAGCTACCTCTTGTTCCAGAAAGCTCATCTTTTCCAAGATGCGGACGGCTATGAGCGGATGCTGCTCAATAATACTGCGTTCATGTATTGTCAGCCTGTTTGATTTGGATAAAATTGCGTCGGGCACTCCGATTTTTCCTATGTCATGGATCATAGCGGCTCGACGAATAATCTCCAGTTGTTTGGGAGAGATGTTCATAGCCCCAGCGATACCGACAGCATAGTGCATCACGTTTTCGGAATGTCTCTTTGCATATGAGTCTTTGGCTTCAAGGGCCTGGACTAATCCCCAAATGCTTTGGATAAACATTTTCTCCGCCTGTTCTGAGAGGCCGGCAATGCGTCTTTTGAGTCTTCTAATCTTCTCAATCTCGATGTCGCCTTCGTTCAGAGCCTTTGACATAGTTTTGTCCCAAAGCTTTACACAATTTCGGCCGGCATTTTTGGCTTCATACAGAGCCAGGTCTGCTCTGCGAATTATCTCGCTGGAAGCATCATTGCTGTCCCGCAGGCTTTGGGCCACCCCACAACTGATTGTCATAGAGATGTTCTCGGCCACCGTTATTTTCTGGACTTCGGATCGAATCCGCTCTAAAAGTGTTACAGCATCATCGGCTTTGGTTTCCGGCATTAGTACGACAAACTCATCACCACCATATCGTGCCAGCACATCTGGCGTTCTTTTCTGGCTCTTCATGCATTCAGCAAGTTTCCGCAGGGCATCGTCCCCGGTGGCATGGCCCAGCACGTCATTGATTGTTTTAAAGTTGTCGAGGTCTATTATTGAAACGGAGAATGGACGTTTGTACCGATTTGCACGCGCTGCCTCGGCCTGAAGTCTATCCTCAAGAAGTTTCCTTGAACCTACTCCGGTAAGTGCATCTGTCAGAGAGGTGAGTCTTGCATGCTGATATAGACTGGCGTTGGTTAGATGAGAAGTCAGAATTTCTTTTGTAAGTTTAGCCTTATAGCCGGTTAGCTCCCTGCTGACGGTACTCCAGTTTTTCAATCCGCACATGCACAAATAACCGGACAACTCACTATTTTTATTAGACGGAGCATATTTGGGATCCACGAAAGTTCCTTTTGCTTTTTTGCCTAATAGAATCGAGGCTGTTAGGGGACCTTGCCGATTTGCCCTGAGCTCAGCGATCCTCAGAGGGATAACCAGCCGCGGCCCCTGCGCACCTTTTTGATGGCAGACATCAGGGATTGTATCATACGTAAATTGTTCTTCATCAAGTAATTCATTGCCTGTAGTTTTACCTGTCAACTGTGTCTGTGCTGCCAGGATTACAGGCAAAACAGAATCTACTGGCGCCTGACATTTAAGACTCCCTTCAGGGCATGGACAATTATTGTAGCTTAAAAGTTCGGCCTTTTCCGTATCAGAGTTATCCTTAAACAGACATAGAACACATTTGCTGGCTTGAAAAAGTTTCGGGACTTCTTTAGTGACTATATTAGCTGCTTCATTCAGTTCGATGCTTTTTAGGCATTTTGAAAGCATCGCAACCTCTTTTGCCGCAGCACGATCTTCGAGGAGTTGCTGTTGCATTAGGTCCCGAACTGAGAGTATTCCTACTACCTCTTCATTTTCAACTATCGGTAAATGACGTATCTTGTTAGCCGCCATAATCTCTCGAGCTTTGCTGGCCACAGTACCGGCAGGGCACGAAACAATTCGTGCCGTCATGATCTGTCCAACGGCAGTTTTTTCGATTTCATCTGAAGAGACAGCCACACGGTTGGCAATATCTCGCTCTGTTAGCAGGCCCACAAACTTTCCATTTTCATCATTTACAATAAGACATCCAATTTTTTCAGTTAACATCTTCGCTGCTGCTGTTTTGATATTGTCACTTTTGTTAATCGTGATTACTTTTGCAGGTCGCGCAACAGTTTCTGTCATTTTTCTGCCCTTTTGAATGGTTTATCTAAACTATGGCTGATTTCCGCTTCCAGGAAATCCTGCCAAATCTCCTTTACTGGAAATTCACTCAATTATTTACAGAACAAACCTATCGGCATTTGACACAGTCAACTTAATGAATGTGTCACTTTGTACTGTATCTTTATATGCCGAACAAACCGGTATCAGGGGTAAATATATGTAAAGATGTTCGATTTTTGGATCGAACGAATTCTCTTCCGACGTTAAGTCGTAATTGGCTTGTGCCGATAATGATTGTATGGAAAAGCAGGATCCGATAATTTCGGCTTTTCGCCAGCAGATCGGCGATGAACAGCTCGTTAATGCTGTTATCGAGAAACACGCAAAGAGCGGACGAAGTTTAATAAGCATACTCAAGGAGGAAAACCTTCTCGGCGAAGAGCAGTTGGCCAAGATTATTGCTGCCGGCAATAAAATAGAATTCGTCAACCTGTCTCCTGATATGATAGAACCGATAGCAGCACACATGGTGACATCGCAGATCGCCAACCAGCACAATCTGATCCCGATCAAAAAAGCCGATAACAAGCTGCTTGTTGCCATGAGTGATCCGTTAAATCTCATTGTGAGAGACCAGATAGAATTAAGGACGGGTTGTAAAGTAGTTCCTCTGGCGGCTACGCCGAGCGCTATCAGAGGCGCCATCAGACACCACTTTGATGTGCGAAATGCCACGCGTCAGGCCATAGCTTCTATGCGGCTGAAGCACCGCGATGGTGAAGATGGATCGGATAGTGCCCCGTCTGTGAATAAATCGTTCCAGGTTGCTGACGATCCGGTATCAAAATTAGTTTATTCGATAATAACTGGTGCTATCGATGCCAGAGCAAGCGATATACATATCGAGCCCCAGGAGCCGGATATGAGGGTTCGCTACCGTGTCGATGGGCTGCTTCGCGATACATTAGACGTACCGGCTTCGGTTCAGCAGGAGGTGGTCTCACACATTAAGATACTGGCTGATATGGATATATCAGAACGACGCCTCCCACAGGATGGCCATATAGCAATCATGCATGATAGTCGCAATTATGACCTGAGAGTCTCGTCATTGCCTTCAGTCGGCGGTGAAAAAATTGTACTCAGAATTCTTGATAAGAATGCAGACAGGTGGTCTCTTGAAAAAATCGTAACTTCACCTGACAATAATAAAAAATTCAGGTCTTTGGTCAAGAATCCCTATGGCATACTATTGATTACAGGTCCCACCGGAAGTGGCAAGACGACCACGCTGTATGCAATTCTGCAGTTACTCAACACACCCGAAAAAAATATTGTTACCGTTGAAGACCCTGTTGAGTATCGTCTTGATGGTATTACACAGGTCCAGATTAGGCCGTCTGCAGGAAGAACCTTCGCTTCAGCTTTGCGAAGCATATTACGACAGGATCCGGACATTGTGCTGGTCGGTGAAATTCGTGATTACGAGACCGCTGAGATAGCTGTCAGTGCTGCTCTAACCGGCCACCTGGTTCTGAGCACGCTACACACAAATGATGCAGCAGGGTCCATTTCGCGTTTGATTAACATCGGAATACCACCCTTTCTCATTGCTTCAGCGCTTCTGGGGACGGTGGCTCAGAGACTTGTTCGTACGACCTGCCCCAAGTGCAAACAATCCTATACGCCATCGTCTGAAGATATAGAGATTTTACTGGGCTCATCCACCAAAGTTCCTGTTTCGCCTGCTGCCCCGCCATGTGACCATAGTCACAGAGACAAGCAAAACAAAACCAACAAGACAGATAAAAAAATTCTGTTGTATCGGGGTCAGGGTTGCGAAGATTGCTACAATACCGGCTATAGCGGACGCAAGGCAATCTACGAGATTTTGTGTGTTTCACGAGAAATTCGCAAACTCATATCTAACGCAGACAGTGATGAGACTATTAAGCAGCAAGCGATTGCACAAAGCATGAAAACACTGCGTGAAGATGGTATCGATCAGGTACTCAAAGGTGAAACGACGCTTGAAGAGTTACTGCGAGTTGTTGATATGAGGTCCGAGTAATGGCGGTCTATGAGTACATAGCAAGAGATGAAAATGGAAGTAAGTTTTCAGGTATTTGCGATGATATTGAAAGCGTCACTGTACTTCGACATGACCTGGCAAAGATGGGCGATACATTACTCGAGGCCAAACGTAAAAAATCCAATACGTCAAAACGTACGAGAATAACTCAGGATGAAATTGTGACTTTCACCTTCAAGCTTGCAGGGATGTGTTCAGCGGGTCTGTCAATAACAGGATGCCTCGAAACGCTCGAAGAGCAAACTGTGAACTATTCATTCAAACAAGTTCTTTCAGATATCAGGCGAAGTATATCGGCAGGATCGACACTAAAAGATGCTTTCGGAAAACACAAAGACATATTCTCGAATTTCTTTCTTGGAATGCTTGAAGCAGGTCAAACCGGCGGTAAGCTTTCAGAGACACTCGAAGCCAGTGCAAATTATCTGGAAAAAAGAACAGACTTCAGACGCAAAATTAAGTCGACCTTTGCCTATCCTGTTATTGTGGGTATCATGTGTTTTGGAGTAATTACTACCCTGGTAGTATTCGTTATACCTGTATTTGCCAAACTATACAAAAAAATGCACGTCCCACTCCCGGGACCAACACAAGCCCTTATTGGTTTGAGCGAACTTGTTAGAGACTGGTGGTGGATAATCCTGTTGTTATCCGCAGCAGTGGTATTGCTGTGGAGATTTTTCCGGAAAAACCCGCGTCTCAAAGCCGGACTGGACAAATTCAAGCTGAATATGCCGATTCTGGCAAAGTTTAACCGAATTGTCATTGCTTCTCATTTCATACGGACCTTCGCTATGATGACTTCGGCCGGTGTCTCACTCGTTAAGGCTCTTGAAGTTTCCAGTGAGGTTGTCAGCAATACAAAGATTTCCGAAATAACAGGTCAGTTCCAGCAATCCATACAAGCTGGTAATACCGTAGCAAGTTCTCTGAAAGACTATGATATATTTCCGCCGCTGATCGCCCAGTTGGCTGCTTCCGGCGAAGAAGCAGGAACGTTATCGGACATGCTAAATAAAGGTGCTGATTTTCTTGATAAAGACATTGACCGAATGATGAAAGCCATGCTGGTCAAGCTTGAACCCGCCGTGACGGCAATTATGGGACTGGTTATTGGATTTATCCTGATTAGTGTATATCTGCCGATGTTTGACTATATGAGTCACCTGGAATAGTACGAAATTTATTTGCCGAAAACTCCAAAAGTGCTCGGTCTTTAATGCCGATAGAAAAACCATATGTAAATTATGGTGAATAGAATGATAATATTAATGATAATAAGGAAACCTATGAATATAGGGGGTTATAAGAATGAATTCGAAAAAAGGTGTTACGCTGGTTGAATTGTTAATTGTGGTTTTGATTTTAGGCGCGCTTGCTGCAATCGCGATCCCGAGATTAAGTCAAAGTGCCGACACAGCCAAGAAGAATGGCTGTAAGACCAACATTGACATAATAAACTCTCAGATCGAGTTGTACGCGGCTGAAAACGATGGCTCCTATCCGGCTACTCTGACGGTTATAACCAACTCAACGACTTATTTCCCGGATGGCCCGCCCAAATGTCCCGTAAATGATGCAAACTATCCAACTGCCCTGGACAACGACAGGGTTGACGACAGCGCCCATAGTCACTAAGAATTAGCAGGTTGCAGGGAGGATCCGGATTAGTTTTTATATAATTCCAATAACAAGGATGGCTGCGGTATAACCGGAGCCATCCTTGTTTCCTTATCACCGGTTAATAGTAATGATGGCAAAGAAAAGAACTGCCTACAGCCTGGTCGAGCTTGTTATTATCGTAGTTTTTCTTGGTATCATTGCGGCTATTGCTGTACCCAAGCTTAATTTCTCTGTAATTTTAAAACAAAAGGCTGACACCATTGCATGGAAAATTATCACTGATCTTCGCCGCACACGCAGTCTCGCTATTTCAAATGCTGCAAATAACACTGCCGGCTTTGCGCTCAATATGACAGGCTCGGATCCTTACTCAGGTTACGAGATTCAAAACCTTAATACTTTAGCAACGGTGGATTCACATTCAATCGATTCAAGTATCAACTGTACGGGCGGAAGCCAGTTCAAATTCGGTCCACTCGGAAATTTGTTAGCTGGAAGCGATAACCAGCTTGCTGTCTCAGCTTCGGGAAAAACCTTCACGATAGCTGTTGCTGCAGCAACGGGCATGATCAAATGTACCGAATACTAATTAACTTATTAACAAGAATCACTAAATGCAATACTGACCGTGGGACACTCCCTAAAGGGACACCTAACGGCGGAGTCAAGAGCCGTACACCGTCGGGTTTGACTCTTACCGAGGTTGTTATCGCATCAGCCCTTTTGATTGTTGCAATGGTTCCAATTCTTAAAGGCCTGACCAGTGCATATTTAGGCACGACTATTATTGAGCGAAAAACCAAAAGCCTTATTCTCTCCCAGGCCAGGCTCGATGAAATAAAGGCGCGTTCAGTCTATAATTACAGTCAGTCTTTTGCTGAGAACAATTTATCTCTCGACGGCTCATACCTGTGCAATGTAGCGGATGAATCAGCAGGCAGCAATCTAAGAAAGATAACAGTTTCGGTTGGTTTCGACCTAAACGGCGACAATGTTCTCGATTCCGATGAAATCGAGGTTACTCAGGCCACGTATGTTGCAAAGAGATGGGATTCGTAATGAATTTATAGGACATCATCACACTATTGAAAAATTTCTATTCATATAAGAAGCTAACTTCCGATAAGAACATACCTAAATAGTTAAACATCCCTGTTTATTACACTCTTGCTGCAATTCTATTCTATTACCGATAATACAAAACATATCGTAACCAGCCATTTGTTATATGCCGAAGATATTAACTGAATTGTGTAAAGTCTATGCGCAGATAAAGATGAATCATAGAAACAAGAAAAACTTGTTATACAGAAGAAATCGAGCGTCGAGAGATGGCCTGACCCTTATGGAAATGGTCATAGCATTAACTATCATGACCATTATCTTTGCAGCGATATTACCGCTATTTGGGCAAATACGAAGCGGCTGGGATTCTAAACAAGCTGCTGCCGAGACCCTCCAGAATGGCAGAATCCTGATAGACCACTTGACTCGCAATCTTGCAAAAGCTGTGAAGATAACCGCCGTCAGCAATTCCTTAGAAACGATTGGTTATATTGAATTTGAAGATAATGACGCCGAAACCATAAGATACGATGTCAATAGTACAACCTACTACGTTGAATTTGGTCCTGTTGGTAATCTCTCGGATTTGGCCGGTCCGGTCAGTCAGTTTCGATTTACATGCTACGACCCCTGCGATTTGGACTCATCCATCACGGATGTCAACTCCATCCGTTTTGTAAAAGCAGAAACAACAGTGACTAATTCGGCTGATACAAGTCAGAATAAGACGCTCACTGCCGCTGTCTATCTCCGCACAAATGGAAATTCAGGTTCCGGATCCGGCACTCAAACTACCTACGATTATTCAAACCGTACCCAAGGAACGGATATTTTTGCATACGAAGGGGAAGATAATAGGCAATTACCGAAAAGCCCAAGTGAGCCTTCGAGTGTCCTAAGCTCAAGTGAATACGACAGTATCGAATTTGATGATGGCACCTTTCATACTTACAGCGTGACATCTAACAATATGTACGCACAGATACGATTCGTAATCCAGATTGACGAAAGTGAAAACGACGTAACGCAAATAACTGCGACATTTAACGGCAAAGGAGTAAATACAAAAAGTAGTAGTACCGACGGGGTAAGCTTTTATATCTGGAATTACGTTTCCGGCTATGAACTCTTGGAGGCTTCGGCCGACACAGAAGCAGAAGTTAGTCTTTCCGGAACATTGACCAGCTCCATTAGCAGTTATATTGGTGGTATTGATCAAGACACAATTACATTACTTGCTGTTTCGAACAGTAAGAAGCCTAATAAAGAGAACCTCGATTTGTTCACTGATTACATTAAACTGGAAATTACAGCAAACTCAGGTGGTAACGGAATATATCCATAAAAATCAATTAATGAAAATGAAACAAAGAAATTTTGGTTCGGTGTTGTTGATAACTATCTTTGTTATAGCATTCCTCTCTGCGCTGGTCATGGGCATATTACAGATGAATACCGAGGAAATACAGCTTGTGCAAAATCAGATTTTCTCGGCTCAGGCGCTTGCTACTGCAGAGGCAGGCCTTAACGATGCCTTCAGTAAAATTCAAACCGACCCGAACTGGAGCGATAGCTTCACCGAGACCTTTGAGGGCGGTTCATATACGGTTGACGTCAATGACTCTACGATTACATCGACAGGAACCACATCCCAGAATTTTGTCGCCAGAGTTGAAGCCGATATAACGATCAGAAGCACAAGCCCCTACATAATAAGAATAGACCATTTGAGGATAAACGAATAATGCCTGGCTATAGAACTGCATTAGGTGTTGATCTTTCGGACAGCCGGATAAATCTGGCACTGCTCAAAAAGCACGGTGACAGTATCAAATTATTAAAGGCTGCCGGTTGTCCCGTCCCAGATGGAGCAATCAAGGATGGCAACATCGAGAACCCAGCGGCCTTAGCCAGAGCGATAAAGAAACTAAAAGCGAGAAATGGTATACGTGTTCATCCAACTGCCATCTCGCTGATTGCCAATCCTACTCTGATACAAATTCTGGACCTGCCCAAGGATGCTCCGGGAAATGTAAGGCAGTTTGTGCATAATGAAGTCAAACACTATGCAATGCTTCCGATAAAGAAGGCTGCGGTAGATTTCTGTGGGATCAAGTCCTCGTCCAGATCGGGCAACCGTCGAGCACTTGTAGTTGCCACGGATGGTCAAAAGGTTACAACTGTTGCGAAGGTCCTGAACAGACAAGGCCTAAACATCGAAGCTATTGAGCCGGCATGGACGGCTTATACAAGAGCATGTTACACAAAGAAAATCTCAGGCAAGTCTAATACAAATATATTGTTCGCAACGGTCTTTGATGGGATTCTAACCTTATCTCTGTTCAAAGACCAGAATCTTGATTTTATAAGAGTAAAACCAATTGAGCCTGAATCATCACAATCTGAAGAATATTTTGAATGGCTGGGAGAAGAGATTGATGAGGTTCTAAAATTCTATAAGTTTGGAACCACAAAAAAAAGCGATAAATGGCAGGTAATTATAGTCACAAACATTTGCAGTGGAATCGCTGAAAAAAAAGCAGAACTACTTGGAACCAGATTTGTTTCCGTGGAACTTCAGATTAGAACTCCTGTAAATGCATATCTTGACACACCTGTAGCAGATGAGATTGGCAAAAGTGAACCTTCGGCAGGAGCTATCGGATTGGCGATGGGACTTTTGAACGTTCCAGGCCCCGGCCTGAATATCAATCTACTGCCGTCAGAAGTCATAACGGCTAAATCGAGAGAAAAACAGACCCTTTTAATAGCAAATATAGCAGCAGTTGTTTTTACCATGATGATTGTTTGTATTGGTTTTCTCCAGGCAAAGGCGGAAAAAGTTACCGCGGATATAAGGCAACAGGAGCAGACACAGGTCACTCACGATACCCAGAGACTGCTAAAAGAACAAGCTGTATTGGAGAAACAAATCACAGAGATAAAATCCAAACTCGAACTTATGAACAATGTCCTGGATACCGACCCCGTTCTGATGTGGAATAAAATCCTTAATGATATCGGTGTCGCAATACCTGAAACTGTGCGGATAACAGAAATATTCAGCAGTGAAAATTCGAATATATCACTTAACGGTCAGGCTCTTTCGTATGAAGCTGTTTATAGTTTCATTGAGGCGTTGAGTGCAGGTAAGAATATAAAGTCAGCTTCACTGATTGGGTCCCAGAACCACGGCCGATCAAATGGTCTGGTTGAGTACTCCATCAACTGTTCACTGACTCAATGAAAAGGATGTCAACGGATGTTATTAAAACAATTGAAAAGAACAACTAATTCTCAAAGGACTGCTTTCCTTGCAGTGCTTGTGCTGATTGGAACGATCGCGGTCTACAATTGGATTGTAGCACCTCACCGAAATTATCTTTTGGCCGCACAAAAATATGGGGCGACCGTGAATACTCTTGCAAAGAAAATTCAAACCATAAGTAACAATCTAGCAATTAAGAAAAAAGAATTGAAAGAGTTGCAGGAAAAATTGAATTCTAACCTTGAATTGTTTTTTGATCCTGCCGAAGCCAGAGAGTTTTACAGCAGTATAAAAGCTGTAACGGAAAAGGCCGGCTGCATGATGTATTCATTGACATTTTCTTCGGTTGACTCGGCATCAAATACCAAAGTCCAGGGGACTAATAGTTATATAACGGCTCATGGGGCCCAACTAAGTGTTCTGGGCGGTTACGGAAATATTGAAGCTCTGATGAGTAAACTGCAAGCCGGATCAAAACATGTTCGAATAGATTCGATAAGAATAAATTCGGACGATGAAAATCCAGGATATTTAAAATGCGACATGACTGTCACTATTTACGAGATACAGAGAAAGGATAATCGCCAGAATGGTTAAACGTAAGCAATATTGTAAAATTGTCTGGTGCTTTCTTATTATTACCTTATGTCTGTTTAGTACGAGTGCACTGTCACAGCAGATTGACGATAAACAATCTACAAATGTTGAGCCCGGCAGAAATGATCCTTTTGCACAACTCTCGACAATGAGTAAACCTTCTATCATACAACCTGTGCTCAATCCCACAGATATAGAGCAGAAAAAGCCTCAATTGTTTGTTCAAACTGTAATGCTTAAATTTCTTGATGCCAAAAGCCTCAAGACGGCAATAGACAATATGTCCTCCGAGCATGGCAGTATCGCCACCAATGAGAAAAACAATTCCTTGATAGTATGCGATACAAAAGAGCATCTTGAAAGAATCCTGAGTGAGATCAAAAAAGCCGACAAAACACCACAGCAGGTTATGATAGAGGTGGTTATTCTTGATGTTCAGCTCAATGACGATACTGAAATTGGAATCAACTGGGATATCCTCTCAGATAAGAGATACGATATAGGCTACAGGCAGAATTTCACAACGTCACGACTGGGTTCGACGATAGAGGACGCTACAACGATTGGCGATGCATCCGCTTTTAATACGACCGGGCTTGGTGGCTCGTTCTCCGTGATTAGTAGCACGATTCGAAATGTTGTCCACTTGATACAGCAAAAAAGACAGGTTGAAATCCTTGCCAGTCCGAGAGTTATGATGGTCAGTGGAGAGTCCGCCTCTATAGAAGCTGTGGAGGAGCTGCCGTACACAGAAATATCCGATACCGCTTCAGGAGGTGCTGCTGCTTTGACAACTACCAGATTCAAGAACGTGGGCGTTCAACTGAATGTAGTAGCAACTATAATCGATAGCAATGAAATTTATCTTACAGTTGATACCGAACAAAATGTCGCTACCGGGCAGAGCAATACGGAAGTGCCTATAGTTGATACAAGGAGAGCCCATACTTCTCTACTGCTCAAAAACGGTCAGGTTGTTGTTTTCGGTGGTCTGAGAAGGCAGGAAAAAACAAAAGAAGTTGACCAGGTGCCAATTTTGGGTGATTTGCCGATCATTGGTTATCTGTTTAAGAGCACAAATAATATCATAAAGAATTCCGAGCTGATCGTATTTCTTTCGCCCCACATTTATAAAGGCGAACCTGTTCCTGAAGATGCTATCTACAGATATAACAAGGTAAAAGCCGAATCTATGCTCTCCCCGCCGAACGGCGGAGGCTCCTCGAAGGAGGTGTTATTAAAAAGGATAAAAACGCTGCAAAATGAAAAGGACGAAGTTGCTTCCCGCGAACTTTTGTCAACTTTGAGTTCGTTGGAGGAGATTCTAAGCCAGGAAATGTATGAGACTATAGCTTTATCGGAGAAAGTAATAGCTGACGGTTACTATGCCACCTATGGTAATCCGTAAAACCATTTTATAAAGTCTATGGGGGGGAACAATGAAAGGCCCGCACAAATGTTAGGATTATTTAAGTCAAAACAAAAAACAGACCGAGTAAGAATACTTCTTGTTGATGATGAACCCGATATAGTTGACACAATCCAGTGCCGTCTTGAAGCAAACAGCTTTGACGTTGTGACCGCCTCCAACGGACAGGAAGGGCTGGAAAAAGCGGCTGATGAAAAACCTGATCTGATACTGTTGGATACTAATATGCCGGTGATGAACGGTCACGAGATGCTCGAGCACCTCAAAAAACGCCCGGACTTAAAAGACATCCCTGTGATTATGTGCACCGCGCTGTGTGAGGCTCAGGACATAGCTGCAGCTTCGGCCTATGGTATTGCCGATTATGTGACCAAGCCCTTTGATTACACCGATTTAATTGAAAAAATCACAAGTGCGCTGGATAACAGTAAATCATAAGAGCAGACGAAGACGGTAATTAAAATAATGGATAATACCGGGTATAAAATTTTACTGATCGAAGATGATGAGCTTGACCAGATGGCTTTTAAGAGGCACGTAGAAAGCGAAAAGCTTCCATATGATTATACGATGGTCTCTTCAGTTTCTGAAGCTCAAAGCATATTAAATTCGGAAAAGTTTGATATTATTATTACTGATTTTACACTCGGGGACGGAACAGCACTCGATATCCTGGATTCGGTCAAGGACATCCCTATCATACTTACCACCGGTGCTCGCGATGAAGATGTTGCCGTTAAAGCCTGGAAGGCAGGTGCATATGACTATCTTTCAAAGGATTTCGAGCGACATTATCTTAGAGCCGTTCCAAAAACCATCGAAAACGCCATTAAGCGCCGGGAAATAGAAGAGGCACTTGACAAAAAGCAAAAAAATTTAGAGGCAATATTTGACGCAGTTCCTATTGGAATGTTCCTGGTAGATGAAAAATTGTTAATCAATCGCGCCAATGATGCTATCCGGCAGACGTTTCACAGAGAATATTCGCAGATTATTAATCGGCGCGTTGGCGATGCTCTTGCTTGCGTCAACCATATCAACAATGAACAAGGGTGCGGATATACATCGGCTTGCCCGGGATGCTCATTCAGAAAGACCATTCAAGGGGTCCTGGATTCAGACCAGTCCATTTACGGTCTTGAGATTCGTCCTACACTTGAAATTGATGAAAAAGAAGTCACACCTTGGTTCCGTATCAGTGTTACACCGGTGATTATAGATGGCAATAGACATGTGATTGTCGCAATCGACGACGTCACCGAGCGTAAAAAGGCAGAAAACGAACGGTTGTTAGCGGAAGAAAAGTACCGGACGATTTTTGAAAACTCAGCGGCTGCTATAACCTTGGTGGACGAGCAGGAGCGTCTCATCTCCTGGAATACTTTTATGGAGAGGCTTCTTGAATTCGATGGGGAAGAATTGTACCTAAAGCCGATCAAGTCACTGTATCCACAGGGGGAATGGGAAAGAATAAGGACCTTCGATGTTAGACAAAAGGGAATGCAGCACCATCTCGAAACCAGGATGATTAAAAAAGATGGCAGCGTCATCGACGTCGATATTTCGCTGAGTGTCTTGAAAGATTCCGAAGACAACACCACGGGCTCGATAGGTATCATCAGAGATATTACCGAACGCAAGCAGGCCGAAGAGAAGCTTAAAGAGACGATGGAATTAAAGTCACAGTTTATATCCACGGTTTCACATGAGCTGCGAACACCACTGGCTGCTATGAAGGAAGGCCTCGGGATTGTCCTGGATGAGGTTGTCGGCGAAATAAATGAAAAACAAAAAAAGTTCCTGGATATCGCAAAGAGGAATGCCGACAGGCTCGGTGCCTTGATTAACGACGTTTTGGATTTCCAGAAGCTCGGTGCGGGAAAAATGAATTTTAACATGCTGGAAAACGATATAGGGCAAATTGTATCGGAAGTACACGAAACAATGACTCTGTACGCAAATAAACACAACGTAGAACTGGTTTCAGAACTGCCCGAGGATCTGCCTAAGGCAAAGTTCGATCGGGCCAAGATTACCCAGGTCTTAACAAATCTGATCAGTAACGCCATAAAGTTCACACCTGAACAAGGGATGGCTTCTGTTAATGTTCGGCATCAAAATGAAGAATTGGTTATCAGTGTCCATGATACAGGGATGGGAATACCCAAAGAAGCTCTTCCGAAAATATTCGAGCGTTTCTATCGCGTGAATCGGCCCGACAAACAAATTCAGGGTACCGGACTGGGTCTTGCTATTGTTCATAAGATAGTAATGATGCACGGCGGTAGAATTGAAGTTGAAAGTGAAGTTGACCAGGGCACGACATTTACCGTGTTTCTGCCAGTGAATCCCAAAACCGTGCCGGATGGCTTATCAGCAAAAACGGATAAAATTCTGGAAAACACCATCGGAAACACTCCATAGTAGATAAAAACCGCCTCCGCCGCTGGTTTTTGCCAAATCGCTGTTTTCAGCACTGAAAGCGCCGATTTTTTTGCTTTTTTTATCCCCAGACCTGTGCTGGGGGCTAACCAGAAATTCGGTTTGAATTGGCATAAATTGTTTTTTCATTCCTGTCTTTTGCGGAGTACGCTGCTTTGTTTAGAGAATTCAGGATTTTTATATTTGAAATTGTTTCGTATTTCGGATTTAGAGTTTCGTATTTCCGGCCGAAGGCCGGTAAATTGGCTTTGTTTTGATGCCAATCCTTGATAACATACAGAGAGTTATTACAAGGAATCTCCTGAAATAGTGTGTGCTTATTTCCTTATTAGACAGCCACTTATACATTTTTTTATCTCCCATCTTCTGTCTCCTGACTTCTAACGTCTGCCGTTTACAATTGGCTTTGTTTTGCATAAAAAGGTTAAAATTTCGTACGTATTCTTTCGTAGGATGGGCAGGGATCCTGCCCATACTGTTGGGATTTTGTAACATTAACCGCATGGGCAAACGAGTTGCCCATCCTACAGGCTGTGGTTTTACATTTTGCATTTTGAGGTTTAAATTTTGATTTGCTTTCTCCCCCGATTGATGATTGACAACGAACTATGAACAACGAACAATGAACTATCGATTGTTCATTCCATATTTTATCTGAAAACAATCGATTTTCAACCAAAATCCCCATCTTTATGGCAAATTGTCCTTGATACAACGTTGTCATTGCGAGGAGGTCGTTAGACCGACGCGGCAATCTTCCATGAAAAAAATACAAACAAATTTTGTTATTATTCGAAGATTGCTTCACTACATTCGCAATGACATGCTTTTTTATCATTGCCAAACTCCTCCGAGCGGAACTGAATGGGCTCAGGACGGTGCCTGAAGCGAAGCCGAATGGATCCGACCAGCAAATGGTAAATTCGTTAATACATCAGTAAAAATTCTTCTGACCCAGAGTAAAAGCTCCTGACTCCTTTTTTCACCTCTAAAATCGTCAGAGTTGACCGTGTCATGTAGTCTTATAGAAATAGGTAAACGTCCCTATTAAAATCCGAGGTTAGTAAAATTGAACGTGGCGGTCTTTTTACTATTCGGTTTGATTTCGCCAAAATCGTACAGAGGCTTCTTAATAACAAGCTTCGGTGCACTAATTGACTCAATCTTTATATCCGCAGGCAGTTCAATTATTTTTGCACTATCTGTATTCGATGAGCA
Source organism: uncultured Pirellulales bacterium (assembly GCA_964520535.1). GTDB lineage: Bacteria > Planctomycetota > Phycisphaerae > Sedimentisphaerales > Anaerobacaceae > JAFGPS01. The sequence goes on from CAZFOQ010000085.1 coordinate 17,396, forward strand.
GCCTTTAAGCAAGAAAGATATCAGCAATAGGTAGCATATCACAAGAATATGAATATAATCTTTGAAAAAACGATATTTTCTCTGACTGTGCATAATCATCTCCTTGATTTGCTGAAAATAATTAAAAGACGCTTCACTACATACAACTAAGAGGTAAATCATTCTTTTAACATGAAAAATGCTACTTCTGATAATCGACACTTTATATTTATTTAAGCCGATCACTGAGGAATTTGCTCTTCCTTTTCTACCTTCTTTGTCTGTTTCTCTACCTTCTTTGTCTGTTTCTCTATGTTCTTTGTGATGGTTTCTACTATTCGAGCCTTAGTTTTTTCATCAATCTTGTATTTTTCAAGATATTGCTTCAATTCGTCATTTGCATATGGAGTGAGAGAATATGTTCCAATCATATACTTTTCGACTATTCGAAAATACATTTTCTTAATATTTCGTAACTTTAGTTGTTCATTACGAATTTTGATTTTTTTACGATTTTCTTCAATTGCATTTTCGTATTCTGCTCTGAGAACAGGATCTTTTATCAGTTCTGGTGACATGCCGGGAATACCCGGGATACCTATGCCTTTTGGAGGGCTAACATTTAGCTCGGGAATATCATTCGGGTCCCAATCCTCATCAATAGCATTTTCTAATCGCTGCCACGCACGAAAAAACCGTTCAGTTCCTTTTCGCCTGTTCTTGATCCACTCCTGGTCAGCAAGATTTCCCTTCGAATATTCGTACTGCTCGTATAAAATGCTAATCAAATCAAACTCTGATTCAATAGATATATTATCAGGTTTATTCGGGTCATATGTGGACAGAACTTGAGTAGCATATTGGCGTATGAGATTCATCGGGGCTTTCTTGTCAGCCCTTCTATAGGCCGATTCCCACGAATGCAGCGTATTTACCATCAGAGCACCGTACATCCGTTTGTCCTTTTTAGACCATTTGTTTTGAATTTCTTCGACCAGATTTGCAAGAGCGTTGAGGTTTTTTGACTGTTCCAGTATAGTAGCTCGCGTATGGTCACGACTAAATTCTTTCATTAACATTGTCTTATCCTCAACATCTCGTGCAAAAGATAGCCCAACAAAACATATCATGCCTATTAGCATGATAACGAATATCGTATTTTTCCTGGCGTTCATGATATACTCCTTTTATTGAGACTGTAGCAACAATACAGAGTTTTTTGGCGTATTTCGGTCCAAAAGGCCGAT
>CAZFOQ010000086.1:0-18536 GCA_964520535.1 uncultured Pirellulales bacterium
CTTACAATGACATTGAGGAAGGCGAGGAAAGTAATCTGGTCTATGTGACGTGGTCAGACGGAGGATATGGCCCAACTAATGATCCGTCAAACGGCTCAACCATAGGTTATCTTACTGCCCCTTCTCTGGAGACCGAGATTGTTCATAGTGGCGACCAGTCGGTACCATTGACATACGACAATAGTAGTGCGAGTCTATCGGAGGTAACAGCGAACACGAACGACCTGGCAATTGGGACGGATTGGACCAAAGGTGGTGCCGGTGCGTTGGTGTTGTGGTTCTATGGTGATCCGAATAATTCTGTAACTGAGCAGATATATTTAAAGATTAACGGCACTACGGTGGTATACGATGGTGATCCGGGAAATATAGCTGTCCCAGTTTGGACTCTGTGGGTTATCGATCTTGCAACGATTGGTGTGAATCAGAGTAGTGTGACGACGCTTACTATTGGTATTGAGAGGGCCGGCACAACCGGTGGCACAGGTACTGTGTTAATTGATGACATTCGTTTGTATAAGACGCCGGTTGATCCCGGTACTGAGAATCCGGTTCACTCGTACACGTTCGAAGATGGAACCGCCAACGATAGTATCGGCTCCGCCCATGGTACATTAGTGGGCGATGCGAACATCGCCGATGGCTCTCTCTTACTTGATGGCACTAATGACTGGATGTCGATGCCCGGCGAGGAGACTGCGCTTAACACCTACTCCGAGGTTTCTATCGAAGCGTGGTTTACTTCAGTGGCCGGTGGAAACACAGGGAACCACATGCTGGCCTATTTTGGTGATTCTGTCGGAGGCCTCGGTGCTAATGGTTTCTTTATCTCTACGGCTCGGGGTGACGATAAAAGTCGTGCCGCTATCTCAGTCGGTAACACCTCAGCTCCCTATGATGCTGAATCCGGCGCGGATGGTCCCGAATACGATGATGGTCTCCTGCATCACATGGTTAGCACCATTAGTGCCACGGACATCACCTTGTATATTGATGGCGTACTGATTGATAGCACACCTCTGGCCCCTCAAAACAGTATCAGTGGTATCAGTCCAAACTTGGCCTATCTTGGCAAGGGCGGCTATACAGCCGATCCGGAGTGGGCCGGTGTGGTTCATGAGTTCAATATCTACAACCGGGCTTTGTCTTCAAGCGAGGTTCTCTACCTTGCGACTCATTAAAGACTTCATAGTGATTTAGATATTATTGAAGTTTTGAATTATTTCAGGGCTTATGCCGATATGTTCGGCATGGGCCCTGTTTATATAACCGGTATGTGGCAACCATTGAGCGAACGCAGTGAGCGAAGTGGATGGTATTCAATTCAAACTGTCCACTGTACAGTTTGAGAATTTACCCCTTAGGAGTGAAAAAATTAAAGCTCAAAATTCTAAATTACAATGGTTCACTTTCGCACTTTTTAGGCTGTCAAAGATGATGAAAATTGAAGCCTATCAGCCTATTTATATAGGGTATAGGTGGTAGCGGAGAAGGACAGTTTTAAGTTGCTTCGATTCACGATTCACGAGATACGATACAATTATTCAAAACAAAGCCAAAAACTGCCTGTACGAGACTGGTAGCTAAAAGTGAGGTGGAAAAGTACAGCCAATTCTTTTGTATTGTATATAATGCAGATTTTTATGCGGCTTTGTCGAATACTTGAATATGGCAGAAAAACAGAAAATGACCGGCATTTGTGAAAATCATATTAATTGTACTGCCGTGGTTATTCCTTCGGTCGGCGTTGTACACTTTGCTTTTTCCAAAAGAGCGAAACATCTGTCGATAACAGTCAGGCATGATTTAAGTGTCAGAGTTGCTATTCCAAAGAGGGTGACTCTAACGACCGCCAGGAAGTTCTTTGAATCTAAAATCGGCTGGATTAAAAAACAACTCAAAAAGATAGAACAACAAAATCAACAGGATCAAACAAAACTCGGTTTATCTGCCATCGAACAAAGAAAGGCTAAAAAACACTTGACCGAGAGACTGGATTTCCTGGCCGACAAATACGGATTTACCTACAATCGGGTATTTATCAGGAATCAACGGACAAGATGGGGCTCATGCAGTTCAAGAGACAATATAAGTTTGAATATGAAATTGGTCCGGCTGCCGAAGGAGCTACAGGACTATGTTATTCTGCATGAGCTGATGCATATAAAATATAAGAACCATAGCGAAAATTTCTGGGGGGCGATGGATAAGTTAGTAGGGGACTCAAAGCAGTTAAGAAAAAAGATGAGAAAGTACAAACTAAAATAGGCAATAGATACGATACTACAACAAATTTGGGGAGTAAATAATTATAACCACTTCCTTAGAGTTGGAGTTCTGTTTCAAGAGGCTTGAAATTAGACGACAACACCGATAACATAAGGCTATGGCTTTAGTAACATTACGTGACATTCATATATCTTTTGGTCCGGAGGTCGTTCTGGATAAGCTGAATCTCCAGCTCCATCTAAACGAAAAGGTCGGCATGGTGGGCGTTAACGGCTCAGGCAAGAGTACTATCCTCAAGCTCATCATCGGACAAATTGAGCCGGATATCGGTAGAGTAATCACACAGAAGGGCATGCGTATTGGCTATTTGCCACAGGAAGCAACATTCAGCGGAGATCGGACGATTTTGGAAGAGATGCATGCCGGCGTTGAGGATTTGCTTGGACTCCAACAGGCAATTCGCGATATATCACACGAGATGGAAAACCTGAGCGGCTCAGAGTTAAAGACCAAAATGAAGCAGTACGACCGACTCTGTCATGATTTCGAAATCGCTGGTGGATATGGATACGAAACTAAGATTCAAATTACTTTGGCAGGTTTGGGTTTTGAATCCGAACAGCATCAGTCAAGAACTTCTGCGCTTAGCGGGGGACAGTTATCACGGCTGGGACTGGCTCAGGTTTTAATGCTGGAAACGGATTTGCTGCTTCTGGATGAGCCGACTAATCATCTGGATATGCAGGCGACCGAATGGCTGGAGAGGTTCCTTACCGGTTATAACGGGGCCGCAATTATTATAAGTCATGATCGGTGCCTGCTGGATAAAATAGCCTGTAAAATCATTGAAGTTGAGAACCAGCAGGCAAAGGTCTGGAAGGGCAATTACAGCAACTACATGCAGACCAGGGAGACTTTGCGGTTGCAGCAGGAGCGGGAGCATGTCAGGCGTGTCGAGATGGTCGAGCGTACGTTGGATTTTATCGCCCGCAATAAGGACCAGGAAGGTATGCGCAAGACGGCTCGTGGTCGAAAAACGCAATTGAACCGTTTGCTCAAAGAGAATCCCGACTTTCTGGATAAGCCTTCCAAACAACAAACAATTAATTTCTCGTTCGATAACAAAGAATATAGCAGCGATTTGGTGCTACGATGCGATGGTCTGAGTAAATCTTTCGGCGAATTAACGTTGTTTGAGAATCTGACATTTGACGTGCTCCGAGGTGAACGTTTCGGTATCACCGGGCCCAACGGTACAGGTAAGAGTACTCTTTTGCGATTGGCCCTGGGCGAGCTTGAACCGACCGCCGGCAGTATTCGGATGGGCAAAAACCTACGCGTTGGCTATCTCGACCAGCACGGCGACGTCCTGGAGCCATCCAGAAGCGTCCTGGATGAGGCTTTAAGTGTTAATCCCAGGCTCTCATCCGAGCAGGTACGCAGTCGGCTCGGTTCATTTCTTTTTACAGGTGACGATGTGTTCAAGCTTTGCGGCCAGTTGAGCGGAGGCCAGCGGAATCGCCTGATGCTTTGCAAATTGGTTTTGGCTGAACCTGATGTGCTTGTAATGGACGAGCCTACCAATCATCTGGATATTGCCAGTCGAGAGACGCTGGAAGCCGCTCTGGATGATTACGCCGGGACTATGATTGTGGTCAGTCATGACCGTTATTTTCTGGATCGTATTATAGATAGATTGATAGTGGTTGGTATGGATGGATTGGGGGATCGCTGCTTGGGCAGGACTGAATTGATTAATGTGAAGCCTGTATACTCATATTATGTGTCTTTGGTTCGCGAACGCGAAGAGGGCCGGCAGCTCAAGCTCAAGTCAAGTACTACCAAGGGACGAAAACGTCGATCCGCCAATACCAAAAACAAACGACGCACAAAAACTCCTGAACAACTTAAACGCTTTAATAAATATTCCTTAGAGCAGATCGAAGAGTTTATAACAGTGCTTGAACAGAAGTTGGCTGAAATAAGAGAACGTTTTGGTGACGTAAGAGTCTATAAGAATCCGGAGCAGCTTGCGAAATTACAGAAGAAATTCGATGATAAAACGACCGAACTGGATCTTCTATATCAGGCTTATGAACGTCGTACAGAATAGAAATTATAATAAGTAATTACCTATAGAACTGTATGCTCTTTGATATCTCCGGCAAATTTTGTTCTATGGAAAACCGAGTTAATTAATAAGGAGACGGTGAGGGCGTAAAGCCCAATTTTCCATCAAAGCAGCCTCTTGAGACTCTATGCATATCAACGTTGCCCGTACTCCAATGCGGATCACTCAGACCGGGACTAAGCGTCGTAATCGCTGCAGTTAAGTCCGTTTTGCCTATCTCTACGGGCGTGTGTCATCCCACTTCCAGTATTCACTATGACCATCCGAAAAAGAGAAGTTAGTCCCGTCACCGTGTCTGGCTGTAATCTGGTCCCACCATTCTTCCACATAATGCGGAATAGTAAAACTTGAAGGAGTCAATCGGCCTTCGTCAAGAAAAACAATCTGCTGTGCAGAATTGCGAATTTTATTTCGATTTATCAACGGATCCGGTGTGTAATCCGGAATAGCGTCATGGCCGTTCATATAATCAGGAATTGCGTATGTACAAACCTCTCCCCTTACACCGGCAGGGCACTTATAGAGTTTTATATTCGGAACATATGGAAAGAGAGCACCTTCTTTAATGTTCCTTATCCTATCTTCCATATCCATACCTGGCTCCCACCGTACCCAAGCATCTTCCTGGTCTGCATGTGTGTTAGCGTTGACAATTTTGCCGTCATAATCATCGGCGTACAGATTCCAGGCTAAGGCCATTTGTTTAATATTGTTCAGAAAAACGGTGCATTTGCCATGCTCTCGGACTCTGTTTAGTGCCGGCATAAGAATGGCCATTAAAATCGCTATAATAGAAATGACAACCAATAATTCAATGAGAGTGAATGCTTTTGATTTCATAATTCCCATTCTCCATACGATTCAATTTTTTCAATACCGGCGATTTTTGACTCCTAATTGTTGTCAGTTGTGAAATTGGCTTTGTTTTTTCGGTGATCGTAAAGTCGAAAATTGTCACAATTCCTTGTTATATATATGATTACGTTCATTTGGGCACTTAGTAAATTGGCTTTGTTTTGCATAAAAAGAGTCGATTTGTCGAATACTTTCGACAATTGTCGAACACCACTTTCCAGCATAAATAAGAGAATTAGCGAATTGGTGGATAAGTTAATTGGTCTTCTATAGCTTCTAATCATAATTCTCTTACCGTAAGGCCCACTTCGGGGCCCAGAAAGGGGCATCGCATCTGGGACTATGGAAAATTCTCTAATGAACTGATTTTCTAATTTACCCCTTGTGGGTGAACTAATCATCTTTTTCTTTGATTTGCTACCCCCTATAAATAACTTAAAACTCAAAATTCAAAACTAAAAACTATCATTTTGTTCGATACATATCTTACCCAAAACCAGCCAAAATACAAGCAAATTCCGCATCTTTATGCAAAATTGTCCTTAACTTACTCCTCGTGATCCGTAGCCCATGCCACGAGCGATTCGTGCCTATGGTACGAAAGATGATGGAACAGAAGCAAAAAAGCGAAGACCGGAACAGTGGACTTAGTTGCTGGATCGTGTTTATTGCTAAAAAACAAATATCAAAGAAATATTTTGTGCATGTGAACACATGCACAAAGTTATTAACTAATTACTCGAAAGGGATAGGGCATACCTTATTTATTGCCTTTTGTTTTGTTGTTGTGTCATGCTGAATGAAATGAAGCATCTGGCCGGTGAATAAAATTCAACCATCGGATCAAAAATATAATCCGCTACTCAGATCCTTCGAGTGTGGCTCTTTACCACTCTGTCATTCCGAGCGGAGCAAAGCGGAGTCGAGGAATCTGTTTAACCTTTGCACCTTCCTCATAATGAACCGCATAGTGGGCTATTTTTATTAGACCCCTCGATTGCGCTCGGGGTGACGTTTCATATTCAGTCTACCTACTCATAATCCCTATCCCCTAAACCCTATCCGCTGTACGCTAACTTAGGTCACTTCCAGCGGAGGGCGTGGAGCTCATCCTCGGTTCTTATAAATTTGACTGTGCCGTCGTTGAGGAGCACGCATCCGCCTTTGGGATCATGGTTGTCGAAGGTAAATAGTTCCGGTCCGCCGTACCGGTTCCAGCCATCTTTGGTCTCGAACAATAGCACCATGTCCGGTGGAGAATCAGGCTTGCAGTTCGGATTCATCCCGTGAGATGAAGCAAGCTATCTCATGGGATAAACTTGACGGTGCCGTCGTTGAATAAGACGCGGCCGCCTTTCTGGCTACGGCTTGGCGCTGCCGGGGGTATCCTGCGGACTACGCCAAGACGAGTGGGATCGTGATTGTCGAAAGTAAATAGTTCCGGTCCGCCGTGAGCAGATATATGTATGTTGTCCCCAGAATCCGTAAATCGGTTAATAACACAACTTAATATTAGGTTTTGGAATAAGTTCTAATTAATATTCATAAATAAATGATAAAATTCCTAAACCAATCCAACTGAAGAACATAACCACACTAAGGATGTTGATCACCGTAAAGAGAATGTACCTCCTACGAGAGGTTTGCATTTTTGCTAAATCCCGTAGCTTGAAGTAGGCGTATATATAACGAGAGATTACAATTTCATCTCCGTATCTATATATTATGACTATTCGTGTGATCCATGATATATAAAAAATAATCCCACACATTAAACTAAGATAGCCAAGCCACGGAAGAGATAGCAAATAATTTAAATTGATTATAGTGCATTGATCACTTTGTGAATCGATAAGAATCATTTCAATTTCATCCCAAACAGATGTGGATAGACATAATATTATAGAGATTAAAATGATTAGAATTCATCCTAATATCCTCTGATAAAGTATAATTATAAAAACAAGCTTAATCATAGTAACGTAATTTTCAAGATGATAACCATATCGAACTTCGAGTCAACGAAAATTCTGAAGCTAGTGCCGTTTCCATTAAATAAGTTTAACTTTTTTTCTTATGTCATTCCGGACTTGATACGGAATCCAGGGTCAAAAACCCGGATTCCCGCCTTCGCTGGAATGACAAAATGTGAAACTAACTTTTTAGAAACGGCACTATACAATGAAACATTCAATTTTAAACTGCCTCCCATGTTTTCAAAATCTAAAAACAATTATATTAATCTGAGCGGTCTTAGATAAGTTTTTTAACATTTTATAAATAAGTGGCAAGATCGCCTCAGGATGCTGTTGCAATTCTCTAAAAGCCTCGTCCACTGCTGATTCGGGTGACTCCAAATCCCCGAAGAAATAATCATCCATCCTGTATAGCTTGAGATAGCCTCAAAGGCCTTCTATATCAGACGATCGTACTTATATCAGCGAATGATTATCACAGGAGAATAAATAAAGTTACAATAGATAAACCTTCTATAATATTGTAATTTAGGCTTTAAAAGTTCTCAAAAGCAGTTCTACATCTATTTCTACCTGCGGTTATTTTTGGTTTAATTTAAATTTCATCTGAATCTACTATTTGAATTGACCATCCTGGGAGTGAAATACCAAAACCAATAATAATACCTGTCCAAGAATCATCCAGTGCAGAAATGACAGAGATTGAAATAGATCCCAAATTGAGATTTATACATACAGCAGAATTATTATCGAAATTATCTTCCGTCTCATTTCCCCACGCAAAAACCGCATCTAAACCACCCCCTATATCAAAAGAGGTCATAAAAGGAGTCCCCGTGTAGGTAAATTCTTCCATATCACCTGTCGAAGAATTCATAGAGCCAGTTCCTGTTGAACTTCCAAAGCCACCAACTTGGAATGAAATATTATTTTGCCAGCCCATAGTAAAATAAAAAGGATCGTTATCTGTATCTGTCATTTCTTCTTGATCTTCTCCTTCTTCATCCAAAAAGAATTTAAATTCAGATTCTTCACCATATTTTTCTAGCCAATCATAAAAACCTGAATCGATTGCTTCATAGATTTGATATAAATCTTTAAAGCAACGCTGGCTTAACCACGTACCATCGTCTGCGAAAAAAATTAATTCTATTGGGCTTAAATGCCCTACATGATACATACACCAAAGAACATAGTTACCCCATGGATCCACAAAGTTCAGCGGATTATTTCTGCAGTAGTTGTACCAGTTGATACCGTCGGAGTATCCGATTGGGTCGGTTTGGAGGAACCTGCCGATGTAGGGATTATAGTATCGGGCGCGGTAGTAGTACAGTCTTGCCCGTCCTGAGCCGAGTCGAAGGATTTCGAGGTCGAATCTTCGGCCGGTGTAACAATTGACAGGCAATAGAACAACAGTAGTGTTTAATATACTATTTTTTGGTTCTAAGGGGAGGAAATACGGCGTATTTACTCATTTTTGTCTATTGTTTGATAAAATTACTTGAGAAAAACAGGTTCCCTGATTATGATATCCACTTTTTGCAGCAGCGACAGAATATCTGATTCAACTTAGAGAATATTTTTCCTGCCCGGCTGCATCTCTTTCATTTATCTTGATATAATATGATGATTGAACATTTGAATAATATTTTGGCTCAGACTGAAGAACTCAATATTATCCTGTTAATAGGCATTGCAATTTTTGGTGGAACAGTAGGGGCAAGAATATTTAACCGACTAAGCATCCCTCGCATAGTGGGTTACGTTACTATAGGGATAATATTGGGTCCTTTGCTGGGTATCATTTCACAGAAAACGATTCGTAATCTTGAGCCATTCAACATGTTTGCGCTTGGAATCATTGGTTTTTTGATCGGCGGTGAGCTTGAGCGTGAAATTTTCAGAAAATTTGGCCGGCAAGTTATTTCGATTTTACTCTTCGAAGGTCTGGCTGCGTTTTTGTTGGTTGGGTGCCTTAGCTTTGCCATAACCTGGTATTTCTTCGACTGGAAAACCGCCTTGGCGGTTGGTGTTGTATTTGGTGCTATTTGTGCAGCAACGGATCCTGCTTCGACAATGAGTGTGTTGTGGGAGTATAAATCACGCGGCCCGCTGACTGCAATGCTAACTGCAATTGTCGCGCTTGACGATGCTCTTGCTTTAGTGTTGTATGCGATTTGTGTGAGTATTGCAGGTGTAGTTATAGGCCACGAAGAAGCGGGCTTTTTTGGCGCATTATTGTCATCGTTTTATGAGATATTTGGTTCATTGGTAATTGGTGTATTAGCTGGTATAGTACTAAATTGGATTTTAAAACGAACTGATGATCCTGAAAGAGTGCTTATATTTTGCATAAGTTCGGCGCTATTAATTATCGGTGTCGCGTTAACCAGAGAGTTGGATGTTATTATCTCAACTATGGCCTTGGGCGTTACCCTCACAAATATTGGATCAAAGAAAGTTACATCGAGCTTTAAACTTGTGCACGAGTTTTCAGCGCCGATATACGTTCTGTTTTTTGTTCTTATTGGTGCCAGATTGAGAATTGTTAATGGTGGTACGCAGGTTTTTCTTCTTGCTGCCGCTTATATCGTCGGGAGCATTGTTGGAAAAACTACAGGCGCATGGTGGGGTGCTGTTCACTCCAATGCCGTACTATCGATTCGCAAATATCTGGGATTCTGTTTATATCAACAAGGCACAATTGCTATAGCACTGCTGCTTATGGCAAGCAGTCGGTTTGAAGGCCAAATCAGAGATACAATGTTGTCGGTAATAATAGCCGGTGTATTTGTACTGCAACTTATCGGCCCTGTTTTCGTTAAAATAGCAGCTAAAAAGGCCGGTGAAGCAGGGCTTAATATTACCGAGGATGACCTGATAAAAACCTACACCGTCGGAGATGTAATGGATACGGAGGTACCGGTTGTTTCCGCAGGTATGTCACTCAGCGAGCTGATTAAAATGGTTGGCAGTACAAATAGTCTCTGTTATCCTGTTGTTGACAAAGATAACAATCTGATAGGTGCAGTAACGCTTGACGGCATTCGTAATACGTTTTCAACTCAGGAACTAAATGAATGGCTTGTTGCTCTTGATCTTGCAGAGCCTGTGGTAGCGAAGGTTACGCCGGAGGTTGCGTTGTCAAAGGCATTGGAGACAATCAGGCATCTGGACATCGAATTTCTGCCCGTTGTGACATCCGGGAATGGTGACAAACATATTGGGATACTGAATCTGAGAACTGTTCGTCGCCGACTTAGCGCCGAAGTCTTGGCTAAACAGAAGGAAGCTGACGATATGTATGCTCTTGCTCATAGTTAAGCTTAATTATGTATTCCCGGCCGAGAATGGTTTTTTAACAGAAATGTATTATTGATCTTTTCTGAATAATATGAAAACAAAGAATATTGTTTAACGTAAAGAAACATTTAGATTAAACGAAATTCCATTAGTATTGACAAATCAAGACTAATTTACAAGTTTAAGGAATATCCATAATGAAACTGGCTGATGTTTTACGTAATGAGTGCATAGTTACCAATGCCGAATATAAAGACAAGGCCGAGGTACTTCGGGAAGTTACCAAGCTTGCCAAGAAAAGCTCAGTTCTTGAGAGTGTCAGTGAGCAGGAGATCCTTTCAGGGCTTGAAGCTCGTGAATCACTGGGATCAACAGGCGTGGGTAAAGGGATAGCTATTCCCCATTGTCGTCTTAAATCTGCCAAAGAATTTGTTGTGGGGATCGTTACAGTTCCATCGGGCGTTGACTATGATGCGCCGGACGGCGAAAAGGTCAGGCTTATTGTCTTTATTGTTGCCCCCGAGGTGGAATCGAATAAGCATGTGAGACTACTGTCGGTCATTTCACAGTCTCTTTTGGCGCCAAACGCTCTGGAGACAATTCTTAACGAGCAAACACCCGACGGAGTATATTGTAGTTTTCTGAGTGAAAAGGAAGAAGAAATAAACGGTGAGGAACGAGTAGCCAGAAGCCTTATTCATGTATTTATACAAAACGAGGATGTTTTTAGGGATATTTTACAGATTTTGACGGGGATAGAATCCAGTTCACTGGTTGTTGTAGGGGCTGAAAATGCAGGAGTATATCTTTCTAAAATGCCCCTCTTTGCGAGTTTTTGGAGTGACGAACCATCTGATTTTAGCAGGATCATCATTGCAGTTGTAGATAAAAATCTTACCAACGAGATGCTCAGGCGGATTGAAAGCATTTCCGGTGACCTAAACAAAAGTTCCGGTGTTATGGTAACCGTCCAGGAAGTATCTTATGTGGCGGGTTCGTTGAGTACATAAGTATAGGTGCACTGAAAATGGCAGTTTTAGCAATAATGACCGATTTGTCTTTTCTTCATATTTCCGGCCTGACTCTTTTGGGGATGGCGACAATTGTTTCATTTTACGTAGGTCGAGTTGCGCGTTTTGCCAAATTGCCGTCACTGATCGGCTACATGGTTGTCGGAGTTATACTCGGTCCGTCCGTTTTGTATCTTTTTGACGAATCTTCAATGGAAAATCTTTCGTTTATTACGGAGATTGCTTTGGGATTTGTAGCCTTTAGCATTGGCTCCGAACTGAACATTTCCACGTTGAAACGCCTGGGTGTGGGGATTATCTCTATTATTCTCGCGGAGTCTTTCGGTGCCTTCTGTGTGGTGGTTCTTGCAATATACGCCCTGACTCGTGATTTGCCCATGGCGTTGATTTTCGGTGCAATGGCGCCGGCCAGTGCTCCGGCGGGCACTGTTGCCGTTATTCAGGAGTATAAAGCAAAAGGCAATTTGACTAAGACACTCTACGCGGTGGTTGGATTTGACGATGGGCTGGCTATTATCATTTTCGGCTTCGCGGCAGCTTTGGCAAAGAACCTCTTGATAACAGAGACTTCGGGAACGTCCGAAGGTATTCTTCAGGCTCTTTTGGATCCGGCCAGAGAAATTGCCTTGAGTTTTGTTGTTGGTGGAGTTACAGGATTGCTGTTCTACCATTTTGTACGCAAATTACAGAGTGCCAGAGATATACTGATTGTTGTTTTTGGATTTATTCTTCTATGTACCGGCCTGTCGATACGTTGGCATTTGTCGTTAATTTTAACAAATATGGTGGTTGGTTTTGTGCTTGCTAATACACGACACGAATCATTGCTTCATCGTGTCACGAATCCGCTTCTGGAAGTAATGCCTTTGTTGTTCGTGTTATTTTTCTGTATGGCCGGCGCACATCTGGAGCTATCGGCATTGCCTGCACTTGGTACGGTAGGTGTGGTTTACATACTTGGCCGATCGGCCGGTTTAATTGGAGGAGCTCGTTTGGGGGCCGTATTTGGTCATGTCGAGCACACTGTAAAAAAATATGTAGGATTGGGAATTCTATCACAGGCCGGCGTGGCAATCGGTCTGTCACTTATTGTTAAGCACGAATTTACACAGCTTGATGCCAAATATAATTTGCCGCATGCCCTTTCAATTGGTTCTTCAGTTCTGGCCACTATTACAGCTACTTGTATCTTCTTTGAAATAATCGGGCCGATTCTTACCAAGATCGCTTTGAAAAAAGCAGGGGAGATACCCGATACTCAACCAAAGTAAACTTGTTTTCAAGTCTATAAAAACCCTATACAATAACGGTCAGGTAATACAGTCAGTTAAAACGAATTCATAGGTGGATGTGCTAATGGTTGATTCGGCTTTGATAGCGATCGCTGAAGGTTCCGGTCAATTTCATTTGAATGTAGTTGTATTGTTTGGAATAATTGTTTTAGGTGGTGCGTTTGGCGCCCGGCTTTTTCAAAGACTTCATATCCCCCAGGTTGTTGGATGTATCGTAGTGGGAATAATCCTGGGTGAAGCACTTGGTGTGATAACACCACATACCATTGAACAACTCGAACCTTTTACAATGTTCGCCTTAGGCATTATAGGTTTTATGATTGGAGCGGAACTTCGCGGTGAGGTGTTCAGGAAATATGGACGACAATTTTTCATCATTCTTTTTTCGCAGGGGATGGGTGCTTTTTTCTTGGCAACAATCGGAGGATCCGTAGTAGCGTGGTTGATCACCGGCAGCATAACAGAATCAATAGCAGTAGGGCTTGTACTTGGTGCCATAGCCTCGGCGACAGCGCCTGCGGCAACAGTAAACGTTTTGTGGGAGTATAAGACTAAAGGTCCTTTGACAACCGCTGTGCTGGCAATAGTAGCTCTTGATGATGCACTGGCACTATTGCTTTATCGCGCTGCAGCAACAGGAGCTAAAGCTCTAACCGGTGTAAGTCAAGGTTCTGTTTTGGGCACAACCCTAATATTGTTAGGTGAGATTGCAGGTTCGGTGGTCCTGGGTTGTTTAGCAGGAGTGCTGCTGTTTTTCCTGCTGAAGTTCGTCAGATCTGATGATAAGATACTTGATTTTGCACTGGCGTCACTTTTGCTTGTTGTTGGTTTATCGATGATACCGGGGATTGACCCGATTTTGCCTGCTATGACGTTAGGTATTACAGTAGCGAATTTAATGCCCCGCCAAAGTAAAGCAACTTTTGCTCTTGTCGAGAAGTTTGCCCCCCCCATATACATATCATTTTTTGTTCTTGCCGGTGCTCATATGGAATTCGGCAAGATAACGTCATGGATGGTGTTGATGATATTTGTGTATGTCCTCTGCCGAGCCGTCGGCAAGATGGGAGGAGCCTGGTTTGGAGGCAAATGGTCAAAAGCTCCGATGGTAGTTCGCAAGTACCTTGGCCTTTGTTTGCTTCCCCAGGCCGGCGTGGCAATCGGGCTGGCTATTTTGGCCAGCCAGCAATTTGGTTCAGAGCTTGGCCATACCATTGTCATAGTAGTGATGACAGCCACATTTCTGATGGAGATCTTTGGGCCAATGCTGGTTAAAACAGGAGTCAAGCGTGCTGGTGAGGTAGGGCTGAACATTACCGAAGAGGACCTTATCAAGACTTATAGAGTTGCTGATGTTATGGACGCCAAGCCGATAAGCATTGCCGAAAACCTGCCGTTGCCAAAGATTCTTGAGGTGTTCAGCACTTCTGAAAGTGTGTATTATCCGGTTATTGACAGCCAATCACAAATCATTGGGATAATCACAATCGCCGGCATTAAAGAGATGTTTGCGAATCAGGACGTGGCCGGCTGGCTGCTGGCCTGTGATGTGGCCGAGCCTGTCCAGGACAAGACGACACCGAACAAGCCGCTTGAAGAGGTAATCGAGTGGATGGAACGCTATCATTTGGAAAATGTGCCGGTAGTGGCAGGAGATAACAACGAGCTTGCCGGCGTTTTGGATCTTCGAAAGGTCCTGCGTAAAGTAAGTACCGAAGTATTGCATAGACGCCAAAAAGCGGATGGACTATCTATTAAAACTGATTAAATGACTTGTAGTGTATAATTAAAAACAAAAATCAATTGTCGATACGGCTGTATCTTGAAGCGTCTAACTTTTTCAAAAAAAAAGAAGCTTGTCAGTAATAGGCAATTCAAAGCTATTATGGCTCATGGTCGGTGTGTCCGTAATGGCCTGCTCATTCTTTATATGGCTGAAAACGACTGTGGCTATCCTCGATTAGGTGTCTCTGTCAGTAAAAAACACGGCAATGCAGTTGTACGTAATCGATTAAAACGTTTGCTGCGGGAAGTTTTCAGACAAAGCCAGGACCAAATACCGGCCAACTTTGATTATTTGCTTATGTTATCACGAATTAAAAGAACTGTAAAGCATCCTACTTTTGAGCGGGTAAGAGATTCGTTTTTCGCTCTGATCAACTCATTGCTAAATAACGGTATTACGAGTGATGAATGAAATGGCTCGTAAATAAATACTTTAGCTGTTTATCAATAGATATGCTCTTATTAGTTCTGCTACGCTCCAGGCTTGAGCGAAGCATCCTTTGGGTTCATGAGGATGATTTGCATCGAATATTTCCGAGATACTTCCAAGACAGCCATCTTCGTTTAAATGTCGTAGCAAAGGCTGAATGAACTCACTTGCTTGTTTTCTACTCTCTTTGTTGAATTGATTGATTTTCAGGTAGCTTTCAACAAACGGGCCAATTAAATATGCCCAGACTGTGCCCTGGTGATAAGCCTCATCACGCTGTCGCTGTGGTCCATTATATTTAGCTTTATAGTTACCCGACGACGGGTCCAATGTTCGCAGACCATAAGGCGTCAGTAACTGACTTTGCACTGCATTGACAATTGATTTTTGTTGTTCAGGAGATAATGGAGAATACTCCAAAGAAACGGCAAATATCTGGTTCGGTCGAAGGCTGTTGTCAGTCGAACCATCGGGCAAAATACAATCATTTAAGTAAGCTTTCTTCTCGTTCCAGAAAAGTTCACAAAAGCTCTTTCGAACTTGATATGCCAGTGATTCGTACTGCTTTGCTTCTTTTGTGTTCCGATCAGCATAGAATTGTACTAAAAGACAAAGGCAATTGTACCACAGAGCGTTAACTTCAACTGCTTTACCACATCTGGGCGTAAAAGCTATGCCGTTATATTTTGCATCCATCCAGGTAAGTTGTGTTTGCTCATTGCCTGCTGATATAAGCCCATCGGTGTCAGCGTGAATATCAAACCGTGTGCCTTTACGGTAAGAATCCATAATCCAGTTGATTGTTGGTAAGAGCTCCTTCGTGAAGGCCTTTGAATTGCCGCTGGCTTGCAGATATTGAAAAGCTGCGTTGATAAACCAAAGAGAAGCATCAACGCTGTTAAAGCAGGCTGTACTACTGGTGTCATCAAAACGCGATGGAATCATACCATCATCTGCTGCCGCAGCAAAGATTGTCAGTACCGAGTATGCCTCTTCAAATCTGTCGGTTGACAGCAATAAACCCGGTAGTGATACAAAAGCATCTCTGCCCCAATCTGCAAACCACGGATATCCGGCTAAAATGGTCGTTCTGCAGCTTTCCTGTGCCTGACGTTTTACAATAAATTCATCGGCGGCACGACAAAACGTTTCGTGTAATTTTCGATTTTTGACCTGGCAGTTTCCGAACGAAAGCCGGAAGCCAGATTTTGAATTATTCCCTTTGTGTCTGATGTTATTCTGATGCTTGTGCAGACATTGAAGGATTGTCTCAATATCAGTATTAATCAAGTTCTCCGGCTTAAAGCCTGCCATGGGTAGATGTAGGTTTGCCCAAAGCACAATTTTTTTGGGAGAATCAATCCTGCATTTAAAAAAGCCTGGCGTCCACAAATCTTCAGTAAAATTCTGACCTCTCTCTTTATCAATGCGATATATGAAGTTAAACCACCATTGCGAATCTTTCACATACTTCGCAGAAGGACAGCTTAGAAGCAACTGACAACTGTTTGACGTATTATGGTGAACTATCAAGCCATTGTCGAGCCGGCTCGAAGATAATGGGGCATAAGATTTTTGAAGAGTGTGAAAATCTCTCAGACCAACAAAAGGCCTTATGACAAATTCCACCGGTGCTTGGACATTTTGAAATTCATAGACCAGGGCAACGGTATCTGTATCTCGAAGAAGGTACACAGATTTAGTAAGTTTAAGTTTCTCAAGCTCGTAATCAAAATGTACACCAACATCTTTTCGGAAATTTTTTTGAAAGCAAAAACCTGCCGGTGCAAATTTGTCGCTAAATTCAAAAGTAGAAAGATTAAAGACATTCCCCTTTGATATTATCATTTCCAAACAACTCGCCAGAGCCATTACTCTTTTTACAGGAGGATTAAGCGAGCCAACGAGCAGCCCGTGATATGCTCTGGTGTTGCAGCCTACAATTGTTGACGATGCGTAGCCCCCGCGACCGTTGGTCAGCAGCCACTCCTTGGCCAGTAAATTCTCAACAGGTTTATCGACAGTTGGAACAGATATAGTTGTTTCATCGTTGACTTTTTGCAATGTTAACACAATTTTACTCCAAACAACATTATGATGATAACATCTGAGCCCCTTGGTAAACTTTTTCTCTGTATTATACTACATAGATACGTAACTTTTGATGATACGGGGATCAGAGCTGCTAAAAGTAATAAAGATTTAAGTTTTCTGATCTGCCGGTTGTAAATCGGGCGGATTTTTCTCTTGTGATTCCACCCCCAAAATACATTTCATTGTGTCCTGCTTTGGTACAGAACACAATTCGCCCCCAGCTACTTGTTTGGAACAACGGCTGTGGAGACTATCGAGCACATTCATAAAGTTTATGTAAGAGTCGTAAGGTGAGTCATAAGGATTAAAATATTTATGTACATCACCGTCTGCAAAGTATTTCGTGCACATATAATAAAAATGGTCTGATACTTGTAATTTTCGCCAGTCGGCGATAATTTTTTCGTCACCGGTCTCTTTGATTTTCCTTTCGAGACGATAGAGCTCATGGATTGCATTGGATTGCATAGCGTTTCCAAGCCAGGCCGAAAGGTCCCTTTCGGTATCAGCCCAGCTTATGATATGTGGAACATCAACAGTGTCAGCATTGCCGTAACATTGTACCACTTCGCTTGGAGTTTTAAAGCTGTTATCCGGATGCTTTAGAATCTCTTCAGGAAGATGCCGCATGAAGTCGAAAATACCAGTATCCTCCCATTGGTGTTCACCAAATGTTTCATAGTCCATAAACAGGTTGACCACGTTGCCGTTGCCGTTAACATTATTTATCCATTTTGCGAACTTTTCAGCCGTTAAAGGCCACTGAGGCCAACTACGATTAGAGAATCTAAATGCGATATCATCGCTGAGTGAATAATTTTTAAGCAGTAGTTTTATTTTATTGCAGCCTTGTGGCTGATACACAAAGTTAGGGCTCCTAAAGCCTAAGATGTGATCTGCCCCCTCTGTTAGAATAGCATCGAATTTGTCCATCGACTCTATCAGGGACGCTAAATCATTATTGTATATTAATTCGGTATTTCTGAACACTCGCGGCGTTTGTCCGAAATAATAGTCTATAGCTTCAATGTGTTTATTTATCTGCTCTACAAATTCATTCCGTGAGTATAAAAAACTCAGACTGTGATAATATGTCTCAGCCAAAAACTCGACACAGCCGGTCCGGGCCAGAGCATCGAAAGTACTCATAACTTCCGGTGAGTACTGCTGTAACTGTTCTAACAGAATGCCTGTTACACTGTAAGCGATTCTGAATCTACCCTCGAAACGGCGTATTATATCCAGAAGTAAACGATTCGTGGGGAGATAGCATTTGTTTGCTACCTTCCTACATATCGAGCCGTTCTTATGATCATCAAAATATTGCTCGTTTTTGTCAAATACTGTGTAGTGTCTCAATCTTACAGGCTGATGCACTTGAAAATAGAAACATACAGAAGGCATAAT
>CAZFOQ010000087.1:0-18525 GCA_964520535.1 uncultured Pirellulales bacterium
AGCATGGGATTCATAAGCCCAGGGTCGTTGGTTCGAATCCAACCGCCGCTATTTTTACGTATCTCGTGAATTGTGAATCGTATCTCGAAAAACAGAAAACACGAACGACGAAATACGAGATACAAAATACGAAAACGCCCCCATCGTCTAGTGGCCTAGGATATCAGGTTCTCATCCTGGAGACAGGGGTTCGACTCCCCTTGGGGGTATTTTTTGCCTTTGGCAAAAAATAGAGCAGTTGAGCAATTGAGCAGTAGAACAGGTGAAAATGCGAAACTGCGGTCAACTGTTCCACTTATCAAATATTCAAAAAGGATTTTTGAATGCCTTTTATGTTTGAAAATCTCGAAGTCTATCAGAAATCAGTAGATTTAACCGAGAAAATCATAAATCTTACCGAGGAATTCCCTAAAGGATATTACTTTCTGACAGATCAACTCAATAGGGCATCTCTATCGATAGCAACCAATATCGCAGAAGGCAATGGCAGATTTACAAAAAGAGATAGACGAAATTTTTTTATCATAGCTATGAGTAGCGTTCAGGAATGTGTTCCTTTGTTGGAGATTGCGAAACGAAAGCATTTGATTTCTGATGTTAATGCTACGGAGATGTATAATCATCTTGAAGTTATTTCCAAGATGCTCTCCGGCTTGATTAACGGTTTGGAAAAAAGAAAAGCGTAAAATAGAGCATTCGAGCAGGTGAACGTTAGAACAGGAGGTCTTGTATTGAAAGAAGAAATAGAAAACCAGATCTTCTGCCCTAAATGTCATACACAGATGCAGCAAGGTTATATCCTTGATTCTATGTATGGAAATGTAATTACCACTACTTCAAAGTGGTCGAGAGGAAAGCCTAAAAAAATATTGTCTTTTGCTCTACCTTCATCTGATAAGAAGTCCATGGAAATAGTAACCTATAGATGTCCGGAATGTGGCTATCTTGAATCGTATGCCATATAGTATAACAATGTCTTTCGAGCTTCTTGGTAACAAGAATTCATATCTTAATATTTAATGCACAAGTTGTGAACAGGACTATTGATAAATCAGATAGAGAATTCATGCGATTAGCTATTGAGCAGGCGGGGATTGCGCAGGAAAACGGCGACGTTCCAATTGGTGCGGTTATAGTTTATCAAAATCAAACCATCGGCAAAGCATATAACCAGCGTGAACAACTCAAAGATCCGACTGCTCACGCGGAAATAATTGCTTTGACACAGGCTGCGGCGTTTCTGGAAAACTGGCGATTGAACGGCTGTACAATGTACGTCACCTTGGAACCCTGCCCTATGTGTGCCGGTGCACTTGTGCTTGCGCGTCTTGACAGGCTTGTCTATGGTTGTGATGACCCTAAGACAGGGGCGTGTGAAAGTCTTTATAACATTGTTCAGGATGAAAGATTGAATCACCGCCTGGAAGTGACAAGCGGCGTTCTTGCCGATGAGTGCAGCAGGTTATTGCAGGACTTCTTTCTGCGTCGCCGAATTGAGAACACTCAGTAATAATTAGATATTGATATCACTAACTTGACTTGTTACCTATACGACAACTAAGGACAAGAATAACAACACCAACGGCCACGTTGGACAATCCCTCACCTATGCTCCACCAAAGAGGCATATCTTCAACCAGATCAACTACAAAAAGAACAGCACCAAAAATTGTGGTTGCTGCACCAATATAAATCAGAACCAGCCGATGCTTGTACAGGTCGAACGAAACCACCCACATCATACCACCGAGAAAGGTATAAAATGCCGAAGTTGAGCGGGCCAGGTACCCGACTATCGGCTCAGTCGGCAGTACGCCCAGCCCCAGCCATTGGTGTATAGCATCCATCCACGAGTACGGCATAAAAACTGCCCCGAGTGCCAGCAGCGACGCCGTACCCAAAATCCGTAGAAACAACTTAAATATCCATTCTTGTTTGGTCATTTATTAAAAAAGTACCGACAAACCCGTCAGATGGAAATATTGGCTATTCAAGCTGATAATTTTATGTCTTCAATATTCTATCAAATTCATTCTCAACATCCGGGCAGTATAAAACTTCAAAAGCTGCAATACGACAAAATTATCTAATACCAATCGTGATTGAGATTTGCGCCTTTGTCATTTCGACCGGAGGGCCACAAAGTGGCCCGAAGCGGAGAAATCTATTCAAAACAGATTTCTCGACTCCGCTTTGCTGCGCTCGAAATGACGCATACAAGCGCACTTATTATATACAATTGGTATAAACCGATATTTACAATTCCATCTTCCGCTTCATGGTAGACATTAAGCACCAAGAGCCAATATACAAGGATGGAGAGGTTTTTCTGCCTATACCGGCCGATTTGGATCTTCACCTACGCGGGAATGATAAAAATGCAGGGACATTTATGAAACGGCACTATTTCAGTGGAGCACTTCAGATTGCTTATTTTAATATTCTGCCGCAATTCTACGGGTTTCAACCCGTAGATGAAGTTATCCGACGAAGTCGGACGGGTGTAGCCCGAAGCGGCAATGCCACGGGTTTTAACCCGTGGTTGTTTACTATTTTTCTACAATTTCAAATAACATGAACGAAGATGATAAATCAGAAGGCAACTCGACTTTATGCAACCAAAGCGGAGTAATGTTTTGAACCAGCCTTTGATAAAAGTTGGTTATATTTTCCGGACTTGAATAGAGTTTGGATTCAGAATATTCCGGACAAATGAGGATCAGGTCGATTCCTCGTTTTTGTACGAGCTGAAGAGCCTTCTCATCGGTCTCGGCCATCATTATATCGAAAGTATCCAATATTCCCTGCCCATTACGGTGAGATGTCCCTGTTGCAGTTGGTGTTCCAATTACTTCATGTTGAGTGCGATAAAGAATTTCCTCTCCAAAATCAATATGAGTCAGGATGCGAAGCTCCTGTTCTTTCCATATATCTGCTTCGTTCAGGTACTCACATATTGGAATCATAGAAATTCTCGGATGTGTTCCGGTATTGCTACCCAAAGTGATATCTACTGCGATACCTAAAGATAGAAGACCAATAATAAATGTCATCTTAATAAGAATGTTTCTTCCTACCATCAAGAACTTGTTCTTGTAGTGTCGACACCCGGCCAATGTCCTATTCATTAGCTCCGCCATAGGTATAACAACTACCGCCTGGGCATAGTATGACCATCTGTACATAACTAAGGCCAAAAAAGTAAAGACGGTGACCGTAAAGAATATGTAAAACCAGCATTTTAATTTCTCGCTTTGGGCACTCCCAAATAATAGATATATGAAAAAAGCAATAGATATAATAACCGATCCGATAAGCTGAACCGAAACAGCCAGGTGTCGAGACCCGGCTAAAAGTGGTTGCATTTCCGCAACATTGCCGAGCCATAAGCCGGCTATTCGCGGATCAATATCAGCAAACGGGCCTTGATAGAATTTTGGGAAAAGGACAAATATTACAAGAGCGAGTACGGCCACACCCACCGGGATAGATAAAAAACGGTTTGCCCGCCGATGAAGAAGCTGTGTGTATCGATTCAGGACAAAGAGCACGATCCATGACACTGTGATAAAACCGAACACACTAAAGTGTACGATGGACAAACGGTCATACTCCACTGCAAGTAAATTGTGCCAGGCCCTCTCAAGGATCAGGTTAAGGCCGGTCACAACAAATAATGAAAGGATATAGTGAAGACTTTTTTTTAAGAAATCCCCATTCTCCCAAAGCCACAATAGACCAAGCATCCCAACGGTGATACCCACCGGTACCATTGATTCAACATTTATCCACATAGACAGTGCACTTACCGCCCCGGCCACGTAACAAAGGCGGATATTAAAAGGTCTTGAGATCATTCGCAGCACAAAACCAATAGATAATATAAGAAGGAATATAAGGAGGCTTTGATGATCGGGTCGGCCAGGTTGAAAACAAACTAACAAGGTGATTTGACAGAGGAAAATAAATCCTACCGACAACGAGCCTTTTCTGCCCAACAAGGGTCTCATTGACCATGGAAGAATCATCGTGCTAGCAAACAACAATAAGGGACTTATTATAACTCCCCACCAAAAGAGAGATGACCTGAAATCTGTCACCCAGGCAAAAGGTGCAGCCCCCAGAAGTAAGAGAACGTCAAGGGGCCTGGTCCAGTGTGAGGTTTGTCCATATGGTGCATTACTTCTGTATACAACGGGATCATACCAAACTCCTCCGTTGTGAAGGTCCTCAACGCGAAGTAGCCGCATGTAACAGTCAGAATCAGCTAATTCTCCCTTCTCACAGGGCGCCAATCCGGATATATAGAGCATTATCCAGAGTAATGGGATCAGACTCCAAAATGAAGCATACTGGTAAAAATGGACTCTATCTTTGTTTGATCCTGAGTTTGAATGTTCAAACATTTCATTCATTGGCATATAATCAAACAGCCTCAATCCAATAATCTATATCTCACGATACAAACCTATCTGTAGCAATAGCAGTCAATCTAACAAATGTCCGCTCCTTTCGCAAAGTCTGAATATGACTCGCTGCAATTATATCGATCTTTCCTATGGACAAGACTGCTCTCTGGCAAATTGTAAAATAAAGAAAATATGTTGAGAATCGAGAATCTAAAACCACCCCCCGGATGATTCCACCCCATAATTTAAAAAAGGCATATTTATTTGCCTTTTATCTATCAATTGGGAGAAATCGAGCTTAACACTCGCAAAGCAGCAGTTTAGATGTTGGGTACTCTTTAAGGAGATTTCTGCCAGCCAGAGTCGGGATTCGGATTTTTCCCGGTATCCCGCAGCACGCTCAAATTATGATTTGCCTGATCTTCCGGCAAAACTTGTTTGAACAGAGATAGTGATTCCTCATAACGAGCCATTAATCCCAATGCCACAGCCATGTTTGTCCGATACCTTGCATTTTCCGGCATAAGACATGCGGCCTTGGTAAACATCTCCAGAGCTTTTTCGTAGTCACCGCGGACTATCCAACATACACCCAGATTGTTTAATAGTACCGGGTCCTCAGAATTAATGCGGAAGGCGTCATGGATGGTTTCAATCGCAGTATTTGTGCGACCCTGGCGCATTTGAAGCTCTGCCAAACTGTTATAAGCGGGCAGATATCTGGGATTCTCTTGAATAATCCTCTTCAATACGAATTCACATTCTGAATCCCTACCTTGAGTAGCAAGAATATCAGCCATAGCAAAAAGTGTTTTGGATGTGGGGGGACGATTGGCCTGCTTTTGAAACTCATGCTCCGAATTATCCAGGGCCACATCCATATCAGGCGCGGAACTAACTGATTCCGAGCAACCACTAAAACAAAGTATGCAAAAAAGGCCAATTACCCAAAACGATACAATTAAACTTAATTTTGCCGAGTGAGTATATGTCATGACTTATTCCTACATTAACACATGGTTTAGTTTTCGGTGGGAGTGAGTTCATCCTCTTCAGCTAAGATGATCAGGACACTTTCCGAAGTTATACCCGAACCTCCTGGCATATCATCAGAAATAGTAATTCTATCCATTTTGATACCTGCTTCTTGAAGTCTTATATGAACCGATTCTACACGAGCTTCATAAAGTTCCGTAGGAATGTTATGTTTGCGAATATTCAAATGGCCGGATTGTTTCAAAAAGTGCCTTATCAAGACAGTAAGATCGCGCTTGCCAAGTTCATTAAGCTCTGCTCCGTTCTTGACAAAATGGTAGGGGAACAGAGTGTGTTGAGAGATGATTGCATTCTCCAATGCGATATCATTATAAGAATTTATAAGCTGGCTGTTTATAAGGTGCCTGTCCGGACTTTCCTCCACACTCTCCTGGCATCCAACTATCAAAATGCAAAACAACATCATTATTATGTTCGTGATAATTTTCATAAAACATTCTCCGTGATTTTAGTTTTAATTCAATACTGTCCTATTGCTTTATATATGGCCATAAAAGCCGGCCCGGCTATTGTAATGAGTACTGCCGGAAAAATAAACAACACCATTGGTATAATTAATTTTACCGCCATTTTTTCTGCTTTTTCTTCCGCTGTAAAAAAACGTTCTTCTCGCATAGACGTGGCAAATTCTCGCAGGGCAGCAGCAATGCTGGTACCGAATCGCTCAGTCTGGACTAATGTAGCAGCCAGAGAAGACAGTTGATCGACACCTGTCCGGTCAGCCATGTGTCGCATCGCATCTATACGGCTGACTCCAAGATGAATCTCGAAATTGGTCAAGGTCATCGCACCGGCTAAAGTCGGACTTACATGCTGAATTTCATCGGCAACAATATTCCAAGCCATTCCTAATCCTATTCCCGAAGATACGCATATCTCGAGCAGGTCAACAGCTTCAGGTAGGTGATGCGATATTTCATCGTGACGTTTTCTCAATCGCATCCTTAATATAACATTAGGAACAAAAAATAGAAAAACGCCCCCCAGAAAAATCAGAGTGAATTTTGTTGTAAAATGACGCTCCATGGGTATAACAATTATGGCTATACACCCAATTCCAAGGACAAACAGTAACATCTTAATTCCTGTGTATACTGCAGGTGCGGCTTTACTGTAATATCCGGCCCGGAAGAGTTCTTCCCAGAGATTTGTGCTTGCTCGTCCATGAGAAGTAAGATTGCCTATCTTTCCAAGAAACCGCAATAAACCTGACTTTTTCTTGTCCGGCGCTTTTGTGCCTGCTACTACCAGAGCACTATCCCGCATTCTCGTCTCCAGCGTCTTTCTTCTCTGAGCCTTTGACAGGATGATTGAGATACCTATTGCAAATATTGACAGGAACGTCAATCCAGGAATTATTATTTTATCTCCTAAGGCATTCATTATTCATACTACCCGACAATGTTTAGCATATTCTCACCTTAACTTAAAAACGCAATACGGCGAGTCGGTTCATTACCCATATTCCAAAAAGCACCATCGATACCATCGCTATTAACATATATTTACCGGTCGTCGTTGTGTAGAACACCTCCATATATTGGGGACTAATAAGATTCAACAAAAGAAATAAAACGATAGGCAGTGCAATCAACGTCCTCTTGCTAAATTGCGTCTGAGCCGTCAAAACACGAACACGTCGATTTAATCTCATTCGCGCTCGAATTACAGATGCCAAACTATCCATCAAATCAGCCAGATTTCCTCCACTTTGTAACTGTATAGCGACTGCAGTGGCGAAAAGTTTCAATTCAGGACTGTAGACAGTTCTTGCAACCTTGCGGATAGAATCTTTCATATCTAAGCCCAGCAACTGTTCATGGCAGATTCTAAAGAAGATAGGGCCAACCGGATCGTCGATTTCTTCTGAGATTAACTGGAAGGAACTCATTAATGGGAGACCGGCACGAAGAGCACGAGCAGAGATGCCTAAGGCATCTAAAAGTTGCCTCTCAAACAAAGCGGAAAATTTCGAAATGTTCAGCCGCGTATAGCTCCAGAATGCGATCACAATTGCAGCAGAGATACCAATTGCCAATGCTATCGCACCACTGAGAAGATATGTAACGATAAAGCTCATGATAGTCGCCCCGATAACTCCCAGGATGACTATTTGTGCTGAAGTGCGCCACCCGGCAGCATACTTCAAGCCTTCCAGGCGTTCTTCTAAAGTCAACTTCCCCGGTAGAATGATATCTTTGGCATCTTTTTTTGACTCACGCCAAAGACGCTGAGTTCGAGACTCTTCGGTTTCCTTTTTAACGATACCTAATCTATCTTGTACAGACTTTATACGGATTAAGTATTGACCCAGCCAAAGCATTATACAAATACACCAGATGGAAAATATCAATCCGAAGATTGCTACTATGACAACAATATTCATCAAATGTTCTGGATTCATAAGAATACAAGAATTACCTTAATGTGATTACACCCTTTTATTTTCAAGAACAGAAATTTAATAAAGCTTACGCATATATCCAACAATGTAATTCATATAGGTCTTATATCGCAGTGTTCATTATCTTCCCTTAGAAATATTATTACTCGTTATTGTATGAATCGGATCTGGTAAGTACCCTGCGCCTAAATAAATCATGGGGCACTTCTACTCCTCTGGCCTGTAAACGGTTTAACAACAGGGGACGAACCCCACAAGCTTCAAATTGTCCGGTGGCTTTTCCGCCATCATCAA
This sequence comes from uncultured Pirellulales bacterium, assembly GCA_964520535.1. Taxonomy (GTDB): domain Bacteria; phylum Planctomycetota; class Phycisphaerae; order Sedimentisphaerales; family Anaerobacaceae; genus JAFGPS01. The sequence continues at coordinate 8,164 of CAZFOQ010000087.1, forward strand.
CACCTGTTTGATTAAAACGGAAGATATCATGAAGGCAAATTGTATCTCCCTCCATTGCTGTTATCTCCACGATTTGTACGATTTTTCGCCCTCCGCCGGTCATGCGAGCTAAATGAACCAATACATCCAGTGCGGAACTCAATTGTTCTCGGATTGCACGTATTGGGTAATTAATCCCGGACATACTCACCATATTCTCAAGCCGCCGCAGAGCGTCCCTCGGGTTATTCGCATGCACTGTAGTCATCGATCCTTCGTGTCCCGTATTCATCGCCTGCAACATGTCCAGGGTTTCGGCGCCACGAACTTCGCCTACAACAATCCGATCTGGACGCATACGCAGACTGTTACGGACTAAGTCACGTTGGGTGATAGTACCTTCACCCTCGATGTTTGGTGGTCGGGTCTCCAGACGTACGACATGTTCACGTTGTAACTGTAGTTCTGCCGCATCTTCGATAGTTATTACTCGCTCGTCTGATGGAATCCATCGCGACAATGCGTTCAGCAAAGTTGTTTTGCCTGTTCCTGTTCCTCCCGATATTAGAACGTTCATCTTACATTTCACACAAGCCTCCAAAAAGAAGGCCATGTCATCTGTTAACGCATCTAATTCGAGTAACCGGCGTATGTCAATCGGATTGGCACCAAAACGGCGAATACTCACCGAAGGTCCATCGAGAGCAAGAGGTGGTATAATAGCATTTACTCGAGAACCATCCGGTAAACGTGCGTCGAGCATTGGCATGCTTTCATCGATGCGACGTCCTACATTAGCGCCAATCCGCTGTATGATTCGCATCAAGTGCTTCTCATCGGTAAAATGAACTTTGGTAGGTTCAATCTGCCCATTTTTCTCTATATAAATCTGAGACGGACCGTTTACTAAGATATCACTGACGTATGGATCACGTAGAAACACTTCAAGAGGACCAAAACCAAAAACTTCATCCATCACTTCGCGAAGCAGTCGTTGCTTATCAGGACCAGACAGCGGGTACTGTCGTTCAGTCAGTAAGGTATTCACTCTATTCCAACACTCCTCATGTAATTGTTCGAGAGGGATATGCCGGGCTTCATTTAGATCTAATACCTCCAGTAATTTATGATGCATTTCTGTCTTTATTTTCTGCATCTCCACATTACCAGCATAGTTATCATTTTCTGATTCAAATGGTTGTTTCTGTTTTCCGCTCATTCTTAATCACCCTGAGATTTTGCTGTTACTGTTTTCTTCATAAGAACGTACTGTAGCTGCTAATTTACGAAAATCGCTCCTTAAGCCGGACCCTCGGGCAACTTGAGCTAAAGGCTGGCCTTGATTTACTGACTTCATGGCTTTGTGCCAATCGCTGCGAATGGGATGGCAAGAACTCATACCTACTGCCTTTTTGCTGTCTTCCAATCTGACTAATGGACCTCTCTTTTTGACTCGATTCGCCAGAGGTAATATTTTCTCACCTGCGATCCCAGATTTCGTCAGAGATGATACCATAGATCGAGCAAAATGCACGTCCTTAACAGTAAGTTGAAACACGATCAATATGATATCGCTCAGACTGGCCATATTTATCATGGTGGCTTCAGGTATACGAGGGGCGTCAATTATCGTGTATCCATAAAGCTGTCTGCATGCTTCAAGGACACGGGATAAATTCTCATAATCAAGCGTGTTTGTTCTTTGAGAATCTATGCTGGCAGGACTTGGCAGCACATGAAAATCTTCCATATAACTGTAAGCACTCGATTGTATCAAATTTTTGTCTATCAAACCCTTACGGTTTATAACATCTGCTATGCCGTACTGACTCCTAATTCCGAGATAGGTTGACACTGTGCCGTAGCAGTTATCCAAATCGATCGCTAAAACTGATTTAGAAGACGAAAGTCGAAGTTCACTGGCGAGATTTACTACTACTGTGGTTGCTCCACAACCTCCGCCGGCGGAAAATATCGAAATTACTGAGCCTAATCCGGTTTTTTTCCCCTCACTATTGTTAGTCAAGTGCCGGAGTACTTCGGAAAGTTCTGCTTTGATGTTTTTCTTTTCCAGAAAATTTCTCGCCCCAGCCTGCATGGCTCGGAGGACCAGTTCCCTATTGAAACTGCTGCAAATCACAACAACATATATATCCGGATATGGACTTAATATCTGGCTTAAGTCGTACAGAACGCGTGAAGGATCAAGATCAATATCAACCACGATAGCCTGAATTCTCGATTTTGATAAATAACGTCTTAACCCCGACACCTCGTCACAGATACCAACTAAGTTAATATGCCCACTCTGACTTAGCACATCCTTTAACGTATTTGTTGTGGTCTCTTCATTGGTTATCAATAATATGTTTAATGTTGAAGTCACGTGAAGTTCCATTTTACCATTTCTTTAACTTCAAAAGGCTTCGCAGATCTGTACCGTCTTCAGAGTTATGATCAATCGTTGTCTTTGTGTCCTGGTTGTCTGAGTTCATCTTTTCTTTATACTCCAGCATGCTTTGTAAAAACATTTCTTCAGCTTCCGGATCTGGTTTCTGATCAGCTTGACTCGTCGAAATTGGTTTGTCGTAGGAGTCCCAGGCACCTGGCCCGGTTAGGCGATCAAGGCCCATCTGCTTTAGTAATTCGGCGTTATCCGGGTCAATCTTAGCCGGTTCCTTACCTTCAATTCGCCCCTCAAGATAGAACTCCCAATCGTTTGGTTCTACGTGTAAAAATCCCGGAACGGGTGGCGTTTTGTCAAGAGACATCGGCTCTACCAGTGAGGCTGTTACCAGCACAACCAGTTCAGTTTCATTTTTTTGGTAGCGTATAGAGCGAAACAATGGGCCAAGGATAGGCAGGTCACCAATGCCGGGAATTTTAGAGTTTATTGCTTCATTTTTGTGCTGGAGTAAGCCTGCCATAGCAAAAGTCTGCCCGCTTTTAAGTTCCAGCGTAGTCTCTACTTTGCGTGTTACTAAGGCAGGGACACGAAAGCCCTGTATGACAACAGCACCAACATCCGAGAGGTCACTGACTTCCGGAGCCGCATGTAAACGAATTGTGCCATCGCCGAGAACAACCGGGCGAAATGATACTCGAACTCCGTACTCTCGGTACTCGATAGATACTGATGTTCCGCCCCCGGCTCCTCCACCACCCTGCACTACCGGAATTGGAAACTCACCACCAGCCAGAAAACTGGCCTCTTCGCCACTTAGTGCCACCAGCGTTGGATTGGCCAGTATTCTCAAAGCCTGATTTTCTGAAAGGGCTTGAAGAAAAAACTCAAAATCAGCTCTTGGAAAACCGGCAAAAATAGTTACAAGTGGACCTACCGTTACATCATCGGTAAAAACGAAGCTTGTACTATCTCCTGCAACCGTGCCTCCCTTCGGCCCAATGCCGATCGATGGCATCAGAGCACCACCGCTCGAAGAACCGACGCGAAGGGCACCAAAATAATCATCATCCGTGTGGAAAGCATTTATGCCTAAGGCCCGCAACGACGCCCGACTAACCTCTGCGATACGGACCTGTAACTGGACCTGCTGTACACCGGCTACACTGGTCATATCCACGTATGTAATCCCGCTCTTATCAAAGAAATCGTGGAGCTGCACCGCCTGCCCTGTGCTGCGGAGCAGACCTGTTACAATCAGTGTCTCGCCGGACTGGCTGACCTCCAATGAACAGTCCGGGAACAGTTCGTCCAGCTTTGCCTTAAAGCTGGCGGTATCCAGCCTAACCTGGACTTTCCACTGCCTTACTTCATTCTCGTCTTCACTCCATACAATCAGGTCTGTTGAGCCAACCTTAATGCCCTGAAGCAGTATCTGCTCTGGCGTTAAAACCTGTACGTTGGCAATTGAGGGGTCCGTAACAGCCACACGGACCGTAGGCCATGGAGCCTCGACGATTGTCGACTCACCCACAATGAATGTTATAATTTCCGGTTTTGGGGGGGCATTTTCCAAATCGGCCTCAGCCGCGTATCCCGGTAAAATAATAATAACAGATATCAGAAGAAGAATACATCCAACCTTTAGGTCCCGACCTCTTGTTATTTTAGAAAATAATTCCATTCTTCATCCTTTCACACTTGAACCACAGCAACTTTAAACCGGTACTATTATACTTGCTTCGTATGCGGCATGCACTTATTTTGTTGCTTTGGCCCCAGCGGCAGATTCGCTTTGCTGGATGTCCAGTTCCTCAACTGTCGCTTCGAGGCCGCGAATCACGGTTACACCCCATCGTGGATATTGGCGAATCTTGTCTCTTTCGTCCGATATAAACTGCCGTCCAATAATGTCCGTGCCAATAGCACTATCTTCTTGAGCTTGTCCCTGCGAATCATTGTTAATTCGCAGCAGTTCTGCTAACGGGCCTTGCTCCTTCTGAGAAGAAGAAAAAACGGCGGGTGTTAATACAGACCCTAAGCTGGCCATCCTGCCCTGGCTAAGGATAGTTGCCTCCATATCGACCTGATACATGTCCAGAGGATTGCGAATAGCCAGCGCAATACTGCCGTTATCTGCCGCCAATTGTAACGCCTCTGCCTGTTTGGGATCAACCATAAGGGTGACCGTTACTGCACCACCAGTATGACGTCCCTTGGTTGTGCTCCCTGCTTCATTATCCGGTTTTGACACTACAGATTCACCTGCTACGGCAAGTACCTGAATCCCACGGAGCATGGTTGTAGATATTGCCTGTCCCTTAGCGCGGTCTGATGATGTTAACCTGAAGGAGACCAGTACATCTACTACACAACCAGGGTATAATAGCAACTCATCAGGAATTGTACTGCTGGAAAGCCTAACACTTACAGCACGCATTCCATAAGGAAGCGCTGCGGCCAGTTGTGCCCCACTCCCTTCGGTCACAAAACAGGAGTCTGTTAAAACCTGACCTTTGACCACCGGAACAGCAAGGACTTTGCCAATAACCTGCGAAGGACTTGACAATCGACCATCCGGCAGGTCTTCTTTCGGAACTTCTTCTTTGATAATGTGGTCAAGAGTCATCACTGTCATCGCGGGCAGAGATGTCTTTGCCACCGCAACTTCTATTTCTGGAGAACCCTTGCCGGCAGAAGAGGATGACTCTGTTCGTAGAGTTCCGACCAACATTGCAGCGCAAGCCGCCGCCACTACTCCCAGGATTATTAATATTATAATGCCTAATTTCATTTTTTGATTCCCCACCCTTTAATTCATTCCAACCTTAATTCCCGACCCATCTGTAATCATTTAACCTTCCTTAGCCATGGTAACAGAGGCTTTAAGTTGCTCTGGTTGTGGTAACAGCGGTATATTCATTATATCTATGTCATTACAGTCCACGAAAACTTCAACTGTAACAGCATCACCCATATTTACATCTTCAACATAAAATGGTATACACTCTATGTTGTCTACGCCAATGGTGATATCTACCTCGTCTAATAAATCGATGATCCTTTGCTTAACACCATTAACGCCATCCGTTGTTGAATTTGATAGGATTGCAATCCTTGCCCCTTGCCGGGCAGCATTTGTGATTTGCTGGGATATTAGAAATAACCACCCATATTTAACAGCACCAAGTGTAAGTAAAAGCAGCAATGGAAGCACCAGGGCGATCTCGACCGCTGCCGCACCGCGGCAATGTTTTTTTCCTCGCGTCCTTACAAAAACCATATTATTCCTCCTCCGGCACAAACGCCCGCTAAAATCGCAACGCCATAAGGGATATCCAAACCTTCAGACTGCTCTCTGTCGGTCAGATTGCTTGTAAACCGCATTGTTTTGCAGCCTGTGAGCGACAGCATGAAAGTATAGACAGAGACAAACACACTTGTCAGGACAATCTTTGCCTGTCGCTGCATTGTCGCCTTGACTAAGGCCAACACAATCCCTGTTGTGGCCACACAACATAACACGATTATACCCTGTTTCAATCCGAGCCAGGCTCCGATTGCTCCCATAAGCTTCGCATCACCTGCTCCTCCGTGGGCGAAAACAAACAAAAATACATACGGCAATGCCAGCAGAATACACGCTCCTGTCGCCTCAGCCAGAGATGACAAGCCACCAATCCAGATGGCCCAAATTAGTCCGACTACGAGAAGCGGCAAGGTAAGCGAGTTGGGTATACGCCTTGTCCGAAGGTCGCAGCCAGCCGCAATCAGTGAGGCGCCAATTACGGCACCCCACTGAAATAAGGCTAATTTTTCATCCGTAATGCCTAATAGCAAACTCACAAAAAACCCCCCTGCAAGTGAATCTGCGATTAGTTGGATCCTAAGGCATTGTTTAAGGCGTCAAACTTAGTTTTGACCCAAGCGCCAATTGAGACAATTGTGAGTATCGTCCCGACGACAATAAGGCCGGCGATAATAGCATATTCGACGGTCTCCAGTCCTCTCTCATCATTGGCAAACCTTTTAGCAATTTCTACAACTTTCATGTTCACTCTCCTACCTATTAACAAATAAAATCCCAATCACGCAACGGCTAAAGCCGAAAAACGTGATTACAATGTTTCTTACTGTTTCGCGATACAGGAATCGCTATCATATCAAAAATGGAATCCTTTTCATACATATAATACTTCCAAAAATTGAATTTTTTACACGCCCCGTCTTGAAATGTAAATCCCTGCCTCCACGCGCCTTCAATATAATTTCAAACGCTTTCACCAACATCCCTGTTGTTTTAACAACCCCTCCTGAAATTGAGTTTGTATTATAACATTTTACACTGGTTTTAGTCAAATGAAAAATTAAATAAAAAAAACTTGACTTAGCTGCAAAGTGCGTTGTACTCTGTTGTTCGGACGGCAAAACCCCATAATGATGATGAAATTGAACTTTCACCCCTAAATAGTAGGAGCTTTGCAAAATTAAGTCCGGAAAGACTTAGTCATGTTAAAAATTAAAAGGAGCTTGACTTTACTGTATTTTCTATGATATAATACTTCTTATCAATACAGTAATTAGACTACTATTAAGTAGTTCGGAGGTAAGGGCGATGATAGAGATCATCACAAAAAAGCCTATTCGATCAGAACGGGAAAAGAATGTTATTGTCTATCAACATATATTTTCCCAAACTGTTTCTGTTACATGTCCACAGTCAGTGGTTTCATCGTCGAAACATCTTCGCCATAGAGGGATTGCCTACATTTGGGCTGTAGTTTTCCTGTTATTAATGATTCTGCTGGTCGGTTTATCCCTTGATGCCGCAAAGATATACTTGGTCATTCACCAGTTGCAAAATGCCGCTGATGCCGCCGCACTTGCCGGTGCTGTTGAGGTCAAAGCTGATCGCACCGCAGCGCGCGAGCAAGCGCAGTTAATCGCAGGGCAGAACATTGCAGATAGCAATTTTGTATCTTTGGATCTAAACACAGAAAATGATCCAAATGGTGACATTGTTCTCGGCTGGTATAACAGGGATACAGAGGAGTTTGATCCTGTGCAGGATGTGAATGATCCGGCAAATGCCGTAATGGTCATTGCTTCACGTGATCAGGAGCATGGTGGGCCCGTGTTGTGGAATTTCGGTCCTCTTGCCAATGTCGATGCCACCAATTTGTCCGGCACATGGCAACTGAAATCCGGGACTTATGCCATTGCTATGGCTGTCGGCGGGACGGGAGCAGGCTTGATTGCCCTCGCTCCTGATGGCAGAGGGGTAGAAATGAATGGGGATTTCACCCTGAGTGTCATGCCAATACCACCGGCTCAGCCGGGCGAGGGTGAAGTCCAGATCAACTCGGCAGATGATGACGCCCTGACGGTAATCGGAAATTCTACCCAGATCGATGCCGCGGCAATCAATATTTGGGGCGATGCCTACCTCACATCGGCTGAGCTTGAAATTCCCTACACCACAGATGCGCCTCCAATCCCTGATCCTCTTGCTTCATTGCCGGTACCCACCTGGAATGAAGCCGATGACCTGACTGCCGTGACTAAACTTAGGGTTGGTGATCCACACCCAAGTTGGGATCGCATTACAATCGATAGCCCGGATCCGAATGGAAATCCCTGGGAAATGTGGCCTGGTTATTACAAAGGCGGTTTCTATATAAACGGCGGCGACGCTCCCAACACTCCCAGTGTCCATTTTAATCCCGGTGTCTATATACTCGACGGTTGCAGTCAGGCAAAAACAGCGGGTTTGTGTGTTCAGGCGGGCGGTTATGCTGTTGCTGACGAAGCGATGTTCTATGTCACCGGTGACGGTATCGTGGATATCCAGGGCAATGGTGGATTGCGTGCAACTCCGCCGACTTCCGGGACTTACGAAGGTGTGACCATCTTCCAGGCTCGAGACAATTACAATGAATCGTGGATTCAGGGCACGGCAGATTTGGACCTGGACGGAACACTATACTTTCCGAGATCTGAATTCCTTCATATCCTCGGTGGTGGCTGGGGATTTGGTAACCAGCTTATCGGCTGGAGGTTTGAAATCCAGGGCTCCGGTATTGTTGGGATACATTATGATGGAAGGAACCGTGCCCCAACAACCAGGTCATTTCTCGTAGAATAGCTTCTTTCAAGGACTACACGTAGCTGATTTCAACGACTGGAATAAGTTAATTTGGCTTGCAATTTTTCCTGATAGGATATACGAATCAGAAAACTTTCTTCTTTCATAAGTCTGGTGACGAGATGCTCTCAGCAGCAGAGGGCATGCCCTCAAAGGTCAGGGAATTAATCGAGATTTAGGAAGCTATGTTACTGAAATAAACAATAAAGCTGAGAAGAATATCTTCTCGCTTGAATGATTTATTGGGGACTTCAGCCAGGCAGATATCCACATTACATACGTCAAACGCCAAGCATGTCACCGTGTCGATTAAGCAAGCAACCAACAGACCACCAGATAAGCCATGTGCAGACGATGGCAACGTAGCCGTCTATGGCATAATGCCAGCCAAGGTGGATGCAGCCAATCATGATTAAGACAGCGAAAACGCTGAACGCGATTCCGGAAATGCGATGTATCCGCCAGCCAACAAGAGTTAAAAGAAACGCAATCGAAACGTGCATGCTCGGCATTGCCGAGATGCCCTTGACATGCCCTGTCTCGTTGGTACTATATGCATCCCAAAGCCGTTCCTGGGCGTCGAGTGCCCATACAGGAAAAGACTCTTTGGCCGTATGCAAGTATTCCATTAGTGGCAGAAAGACATCTTCCCCTTCAGCGATGCGGCCATAGTAACAAGGACCGGCAGAAGAGAAGACAATAGCGGCGATGGTGCCCATCAACACCCACGAAAGAACAAATGTCAGAAAAAACTGCATGCGCAGTTGGGAATTGTGCATGCTGAAGGCCTGCCAGAATAAGACGCCGAACATAACGAAAAACCACAGGTTATAGAAGATATTGATCATGCTTGTGAGGAGCGGACGCCCGAGGATTGGTTGTAGTAATTGCCAGGGCTGATGGCCACCATGAATCACAGCATCCAACCTGGCAAACGTACAGTCCCACGAAAAAGGATGGATGACCGGAATCATCAACTTGAAAGAGGTGAATGCAGACATGAAAATCGGCAGTAAAAGCAGGATCAATAGAGCATTGCACAGATGTTTAGTGTTCAGGTAATTTGTCCTCAAATCATTCAGGATATATCGTATCAAACGTTCAGGCCGAACAAAAAGCATTACATAGGCAGCGTGGCCGATAATAAAAACCAGGAGGAACCAGAAGGTCATCACGCAACGGGTATTGGAATATAGTGATAGTGATATTTTATCGGTGACCCCGAAAATTTCAGCAACAATTATACAAACTTCTATATACAAGAGCACGAGGACTATGAACAGGGTATGAGCGCGGAGGCTGTTAATCAGTTCAGCTTTGAGGTTATGCCTCCAGAGCTGATTGTCGGGCATTTTCGTTGTTGAGAATAACGCCTTCACCCTTTAACCTGTATCTCTAATGTTCTGCTAAGCGAATGTCTCAAGAAATGCAGCGAGAAATTCTTTATCTTCCCATATTTGATCCACTGCAATTATTCCTCGTTTCTTATGACAGCCTTCCAATTTTAACTCTTTATTTTCGTGTTATTCTTAGGGAGGTGTCAATCTTAATTATAGAAATCATTATACTTTGATTTCTTTATGCAACTGAACAACGTAACCAGCGTCTTAATAATGGCTTATATCGGCCTAAACTGCAAAAGACTTAAATACATTATGGCTTGTTATCAGTGTGGTTTGTCTTTTCTCGACACATGGATGGGGTGTTACTATAAGTATATTGCAGTTCCGGTTTTAATTCAGTTATCTTTGCAGTGATCATGGCACACAAATTGTCCGGGACTAGTATCCTGTCCACGCTACAGTGTCGGGTATAGTTTTTTCAGTTTGATTCT
>CAZFOQ010000088.1:0-18480 GCA_964520535.1 uncultured Pirellulales bacterium
AATTATCGGATACTCTCTAATTAATAATGGTACAGTTTTTGGGGGTCATGCCAATTAGATCAGAATCATTCGAACCATATAATGCTCTTAGAACTTTGTTTTTCTTGTGGTATTTGTTAAGATACTCACAGCAATAGTTTGCATCTTTCTTCCGTGCTAATAATGTATTGTAGAGACTTCGTATAGGTATGACTGGCTTATTGAAGCCAAATTTAGCTTCTAATCTTTCAATTTCTAATTCTTCGATGTTTAGCATCAGAACTCTTCCTCTTTAAGTTCTGCTTTGTCTCTATCAAGTTTTCTTTGATTTTCACGCTCTGCATCTTTAATGAGAGAATTATAGAATTTTCTGATAGGATCACACAAATCTGGATTTTCCTCTAATAATTTTTCACATCTACGAATTATGTCTAAACACAGATCGTCTTGTTCGCCAAGTCCAGACATGAATCTTGCACCGCTAAAAGGCATAAAAGCAAGTTTGCCATAAATCTGATTTGCTATATTATTGTCTTGGAATTGCGAAGCCTGAACAATGAGTTGATTTACGAAACAGATGTTATCAAAAAAGAAATCCCTTTTATACTCTACGAAAATACACGTTATTGCGTTTAGAGCATTATCGTGAAGATTAAAATTTTCTAATAGAATTGCTCTTGTTGTATTTGAGAATACAGGATCAAGCCAGCGAACAATGGTTGGGCACCAAAAATAATTGCTCCAATCGTATTCTTTCATAGAATTCAATATTTCAATTATACATTGTGGGTACTCGGTATGAGAGATTAAGTCTTTGGGTTTGTCATGAAAACCTTCATTGTACGGAAAAGGCTGTGCATCATCTGAGGTCATGTTCTGTATTCGCCATAGGAATAATCTGACGCATTCCAAAGGCTTTTTGGTTATTATGTGACTGAGGAAAACACCGGTGTCATGTTGGCTTTCAAGTTTTTTTACATGCTTAATCTTTTCTAATAGTTGTGAGACATGAGCGTCTGTGAGGATGTCTGGAGAAAGCCATTGTGGATAAAAATTGTCGAGCAATACTTCCAGTTTATTTGGATCATCTTGAGTTTCATAATTACATATAACATTAACAACTTTCAGGAGGCCGGCTTTAATTTTTCTGTGATAGCAAACAATTCCTAATCCTCTAATTGTTTCGTCTACGACTTCCTGTTCAGGGTCTTTTGACAAGTCTTCAATAAGGCCGACTAATTCATCTTCTGTTAGCCCTGTGAGCGCATTCAGGCTTCTTGCAAGACTCTTTCTGTGGCAGGAGTTACCTTTTTCGAGAACTTTTTTAGTTAATACGTATTGTTGGTTTATCGGGCTATATTGTAGCCATGTACTTATTGTAGATGCAAAATAATCATCTTTATTTAGTTCAATGATTGTATCAATTGTTTCAGAGCATAATTCAGGTTTAACCTTTGCGCAGGCATTTAAAAAAGCAAAATACCCAGAAGCTATACTATATTGTTCTAATGTAGCTCGATAGTTTGCCAAGAAATCTAACAATGTTTCAGGTTTGCTATCGCAATTTTCCCATAATTGCTTTACCGTGCATTCCTGCATGTCTCGGAAGCGCTTGTTTCTTGTGTCATAATCATCATCAAAGTCCTGTGGCCAATCATGTCTCATGCAAAAGAAAATATCATAGTCAGATTTCATGTCCTCAGATATAACATCGTTGATATCAATGTTATCTAAAAGCTTTTCGCTTTTATTAGAAACAAGCTCATAGATAAAATTATTTAAAATCGGAATGTTTTTATCGATTATTTTTTTGAGTGAGGCGTTCGCAGTATTAGCTTCTCTTTCAAACTCAATCCTGGCTTTGTCCAGAAGCTTGTTACTTCTAAGATAAGGTCTTCTTAGTTTTTGAATCAATTTTTCAGCAATGGAGAATAGAGCGTTATTTTCTGATTTATCAATAAGGAGTGAATGTAATTCAAAAGCATAGCTTCTTGCTGAAACAAGTTTTTCTTTTGTGTCATCGCTATTAATATCATAAGCACAAAAAAATCCCATTGAAAAAGTTCGTCTGCTATAGCTATTATTTTCAATTTCTGGTTTCAAACATGAATCTATGATTTCACATAATTCGTTTTCATGCCCGATGTGTCGGTTTGTATTTATGATTTCTTTAACAGCTTCCATCGCTTCTTTTTGAATTGAGAACCAATTATTATTGTCAAAAGAGGTCAGCTTTTTAAAAGATAAGAATGGATTTTCTGAAAATTTATCTAAAAATTTCAAATAGTGTTGTTCTGTCGAAATTTCCCATAATGCTAAACAGGCTCTTTTAGTAAACTCTCGGCGTTTACCTATCTTGTATAGTATACTGATAACTAAATTTGCAATTTGTCTGATTTCATATGACTCAGAACTTTCGCTATTGTCGATTTCTACTCTAATCTTACCTTCCAGTATATTAGATATAATTTCATATACCTTATTTGGCGAATAATATGCAACTGGTTCTATTTTCTCTAATACAGAGCATAGTCCTTTAAGGTTACAGTTTTCAGTAGATTTGTTTATTTATGCCCAGATACCATCTGATAATTTATTAGAAATCTGATATTCAAGTTCAGAGATGTTTGCTAGTAAGTTACCTAAAAAGCTTTTTCCATAATTTTTTAATAGTGTGTCAATAAAACCGGTTGGCTCATTAGATAAGTTAACTGAATGTTTTAAAAGAATGTAGTCAGCTAATATGTCTGGTACAACACGTAATCTATTGCCAATCTTAATAACAAAACCATACTTTTGGAAATCATCTAAAATTAACACAAGGTCATGTTTTTCAATACTGAACGACATACTTAACAGTTCGATAGTGCTTGCTTCATACATCAAAGGTGATAAGCCTGCAATTGTCGCCAAAAACTCTTTCAGGTTAACGCTTTTATTATCTATTTTTTCAAGATCGAAAAGTATCTTTTCCAACACTATGTCTTTGAATTTGCTGTCTTTTATCAATGAGTCATCCAATTGATCATTTTGTATAAGCTCTGAAGCAATAACTATGACAAGAGTATTGCCACTTGTGGCATGACGTATAGTATCTGCGAACTTTTGTTTTTCGCCTTTCAAGATTGATTTTGCGAGTTCTATAGAATCATCTCGTGAAAGTAGAGTCAAATTTATTGGTTCAATCGGATTGTACTCTCTCAACGTTTCTTTGATAGAATTAAGTCCACTGGGTCTTGTTGTGATGATGATTTTTAGATCATAAGGAAAATCGTTGATTAAGCTATAGACTAAAGTGTCCAGTGTTTTCTGTTTATGTGCATCTTCAATGATTACGCAAGTTTTCTGTGCGGGTAATTCTCTTATGGAGTCGTTATCAAATCCAACTTGCCAAGGTACAAAACGAAAATTCCAGTCTGAATTATTTAAATTAGCTTGGGTGAATTCATAAATCAGCTTACTTTTACCAATACCTCCTGCGGCATTTATTACAGTTATTTGTTGGTTTTCATCAGATAAGAATTTATTTAACAGGTTCAGTTCAGTTGTTCGGCCAATAAATTTTTGATTGTAATTAAAAAGCGAGTCTTTTTGAAATGATCTTGCATAAAACTGTGTAAAATCGTTAAACGTTTTTGTTTTATTAGGAATTAGCCCTTTTGTAATTACATACTTGAATAAAGCTGGCCACAATACACTTGATATGTCATTTATATTTTCAAAATAATCAACGGTTATATCTGATTCCCTTATATCCTTTTGGAGAGTTTGAACATTTCCATCTCTCGGATCTTTTTGCAAGAAACCTAATATTTCTTTGTTGCCCTCTTTCGCCCTATTAAATTCCAAATGGGTAAAAGACTTGCCAGTTTCCGCATCAATAGTTCCGTAATTGTCGGTTACAATAACCAGAACTAAATCCGCATCATCTATTTCTCTTAGACAAACATCTTGAGGAGTTTTAGGCTCGGCTACGAAAAATTCCATCCCCAAAGTTTCGAATCCTGCTTTTTTTAATGATTTATGTAGTTTCTCTCTTTCCTCCTTCAAATCCTCGAAAGTAGAGCTAATAAATATCTTCATGATAATGCATCCGTCTTTCTAATCAGTTAATACTATTTTCTATTATAATTAGATCATATTCAAGTTTTTTGGATAGGTTGTATTATACATTTGATAGATTGGAACACAAATCACGATTCACTAACTAAAAGGCGTATTCGGCGGGCCGAATTTTGATTGGAAAATCGAAAAAAATCATAAAAATGGAGATTTTGTTTTCATTTGTAGGCATGCTTGTCCAATTATGGAGGGATAGATCCCTCCGCTCGGCTGCGCCTCGGTCGGGATGACCTGAGGTCGTTTTCGTCACGTTTGCGCAGAGGTCTGGGAACAAAAATGGAAATTTTTTAATTTTTTTTTATTCCTTTTGAAACAGTGACTTAGCAATAAGCGGCAGCGGCAAAAGGGGTTGTTTTTCGTCACATCTGCGCACATTGCTCCAATTATAGAGAGACCGGATCTCTCCACTCGGCTGCACCTCGGTCGAGATGACAGTTTATTAGCAAATTAGTTGATTGGTTGATTGGTTAATTAGTACTTAATTCGCTAATTCGCTAATCCGCTAATTCACTTGCTCTTGGCACACGTGGCGAGGCCATCCCAAGGGGAAATTAACCAATCCACTCGTTATCGGGGGAGACAAACTGACCGAACTGGTTATAAAAATTCCGAGCCGGCTGGATCGGCCGGCATTGTTTCTTTTGCTTTTATACCGGCGGCTGCGCTATGGCTACGTCTTTAGAAAAATTCCGCTTACACGGGGCAAGTTCGCAATCGTCGATCCGGAAGATTACGAGCATCTGAGCAGATACAACTGGCATGTTGTTGCCGGGAAGGGGACTTTTTACGCAGTGCGAATCGGCAGAAAATCGGAGAAAAGAAAAGGAAAGAATGTCTGGATGCACAGGGTCATCCTGGGACTGGAAGAGGGCTTGATGTGCGACCATATCAATCATAACGGCCTGGATAACCGAAGGGCGAATCTTCGGCCAGCCACGCACAGCCAGAATATGTGCAACAGGCCGAAAAGAAGGACCAAATGCCGGTCGAAGTACAAGGGCGTTTCGTTTAAGGCGGCACAAAAAAAATGGGTGGCCGATATACAGGTCAACGGTGAGCCGAAGTTCCTCGGCTATTTCGACAATGAAGCCGCGGCGGCCCGGGCATACGACAGGGCGGCAAAGAAATATCACGGGCAATACGCATCGTTGAATTTCAAAGGGAAATAATTCCGCAAAAAAAGGGGGCTAAATATTTGGCGGGCCGGACGCGAACAGGTAAATGATATACGCGAAGTATCCGCCCAGCAGGACCACACCGGCAATTCTACCGACAACGCGCCTGCCGACGATTATCAAAGCTGCAAAGGCGGCGGAGACGATTATCATAATCCAGTAATCAGATCCTCCGGCGAAGCGAGCGGATACATCGAAGGGCCTAACAAGTCCCGCACCGCCGGTGACGAGCAGGGTATTGAAGATATTCGAGCCGACCAGGTTACCGACGGAGATGTCGTGCTCGCCCTTGACGGCAGCGACCACGCAGGTGACAAGCTCCGGCAGAGATGTCCCAAAAGCGATAATAGTCAGCCCAATTACGCCGTCGCTTAGACCGAGCTTTTCTTTGCCGATAAAGACGGCACCAACGACGGTCATTTTTGCACCCAATGCCAGACCGATTAAGCCAAGAATAATGAATAAAACGCACCGTTTCGTATCTCGTATCTCGTATTTCGTTGCGGCTTCGAGACTGCTGGTAATGAGCTTTGCCTGCTGGGCTTCCTTACGTGCAATGTGTGCTATTAACAGAATAAGGGTCACAAAGACGATCAGCAGAGCGACTGCTTCTGCCCGGGCAAGAAATGAATTATATAGAAACGGCCAGAGCAGCAGTGCCACTGCCAACATTACCGGCACTTCACGCATCAGTGTCAGCTTTTTGACTACCAGCGGACGGATAAGAGCGATAAGCCCACCGACGAGTGCCAGGTTGGCGATATTGGAGCCGAAGACATTGCCGAGTGCGATATCGCCACCTCCTGTGTCGCGAAGAACACCGGCTATGCTCGCAGCGACTTCCGGTGCCGAAGTACCCATGGCCACGACGGTCAGACCAATCACCAGTGAGCTGACGCCGAGCCGCTGGGCTAATCCTACCGCACCGGAGACCAGCAGCTCGGCACTCTTCCAGAGAATCGCCAGACCACCAACCAAAAATAATACAGCTAAGGTCGTGTTCATATCATTGTGAAAGTTTCACCATCCCGGCATATATCCGGGATTCGATTTAAAGGAAACATTACTTGAAGGCCGCCGTTATTTCAAGCTAATTAGCAGATAAAAACAATTCTGTTAAGTTCCTGAACCGGCATATTTCATTGCGAGCCCGTTCGGTTATACCCAAGGCAGACTATCTCACTCAGTATGATATACACCAACTTTGTCAACAAAAATGGTCTCTATTTAAATCCGTCAGCCTTCCCTTCCCCCGATATCTTATCTACTGATCACTGAACTGCTACTTTGTCACTAAGATATTTTTTCATAGTGACCTGGTAGAGAAACGATTATAAAAAAGATCAACACAGCCTATAGGATATTGAAAAATAATTCTCAATAGTATATAAGTATATGCATATATACTTATGAACTACTCCAAAATGATATTCTTTTTCGTTAATGGTCCAGGATAGTATTTGATGATCGTGTTCAGTTAGAACGAAGAAAGGCGGTGAGATGTTATGGCTGATGCAGGAAAATTAGCCCGGATCTTTAAGGTGCTCTCGGTTGAAGCGAGAGTTCGCATCGTGCAGCTTCTTAAGCGGCGGTCGTTATGCGTTACCGAGCTCACATCCCAACTGGGGATAACACAGGCGGCGACATCGCAGCACCTTAAAATTTTGAGAGATGTCGGTATCGTGACGTTTATAAAGCAGGGATTTAACGTTTATTATCTTATTAACAAACAGAACATGGCCCGACTGGACAAAGCTACCGGCCAGTTATTAAGGTTGGATGATTGAAAAATATTTTAAAATAGTCCATAAGTATATGCATATATACTTATGGAGTACGACAGTGATCTTATCTGCTATAGTGAAATTCTAAATTATTCTTAGTTATGGGGTAAAGCGAGAATAGAGAATCGAGATGCAAGCTTAGATCTCGGACTTTTGTTAGGCTCAGCAAACATCGAAGAATGATATCGAGAAAGATCCTCAAGAGTATATAAGTATATGCATATATACTTATGGAGTACGACAGTGATCTTATCTGCTATTGTTAAGTTCTAAATTATTTTTAGTCATGCGGCGAAGTTGTCCGGCGAAGATTTGTGATGAAGAAATCGGTTCATGGAAGCAGTAGAGGTCAGCCGGCGCTTTGCCTTTATCCATTTGACTTTCGCATCCGCATAAGACTGTTTTAAAAAGAATTGAAAATCACAATTGACATTTCGCCGGAGCCGGCGTATTCTAATTCCGGAAAACTTCACCGAAAGAGCGAATGCAACAGAATACTTATGAATTAGCACGCCTCCTACGAACGATCCAAAGGCGTGTTTACGGCCAGAAAACCGAAGTTCCGCATCTTATGCGAATCAGTCTAATTATTGTTAGGCTAATGACTTGAGGTTGCGAAAAGTTGAGAGATTCATCAATGAGTTTTCTATCAATACCAGGACGTTTATTGCTTGATACTTGTGTTATTAATACCATACAAGACGAAGGCGCGTATATTTTTGAAGGCGAGATTCTTGAGGGTATGACTGAGGCCGAAATCCCTGAAGATTTAAAAGCCCTCCGCTATATATTCCAGGTCAATGAACGTGCTGCTTTCCAGTTCTTGGTTTCACCCTTAACTTTTGCCGAATTAGCCAATACAAAGGATATAATGTGGAATCAGCGGAGAATTCAGTGGGCGTTGAGTGTTCTTGATGTATGGTTAATTGTCTTGGAAGAAACAGGGGATAGAGTAGTCGAAGGTGGAACAGTTCGACATCGTTTCAAACTGACAGAGGAATTGCAAGAATTAGAAAGCCGTTTAATGAGCAATCCTGATTTTCGACGCGATCCTTTTGATCGGCTTCTTTTAATTCAGTACAAAATGGGGAACTGTGATGCGTTTTTAACCATAGATAAAAACACAATTTGGCGTCATAGGAAATGGCTGCTTAATGAAGGCATTAAAGTTTTGAGTCCATCAGATTTTTGGGCGGCATTGAAACCTTATGCCGCTTTATGGTATTAAAATGCCCCTAACAGAAAATAGGGATAGCTATTTACCTTTAGCAGTTTATATAGACTGTATAAAACAATCAAATGATTGGCTAAATGAAAGAAAATGATTGATGCGAAAGAACTTAAAATATCAAAAAAGGAAGCGGCAACTTCTGATACAGAAAAAAATATGCTGTGCTTGCCGTTTTATGCAGATTAGATAATAATTGTTATATAATAAAAAATATGAAAATCATGTTTAATCCTCAAACGTTAATATTCATTGGTGTTATATTAAGTGCTATTGGTGCTTTTTGGGCTTCAAGACAACAAACACAATTTGAACATGATTTAAGGAAGAAAAGTGAAGAGATAGCGGAATTGAATAAAGAAATAGAAAACCAAGTAATAGGTGGAAAAAGTTTTTGTTATCTAAGCATAGGTAGTATTAATAATCAAAAGAATATTGGGCTCTTGATGGTAGTACATCAGGGTGACCACCCTGTTTACGATTTGAATGCAAGGATAGTTGACCTACAAGAATTTGCTAAAGTTAAAGATAGTTTAAACTTAAAAACAATTCAACAAACAGAAACAAACTTACAAATTGGCAACATGATAAAAGGGACTGCTTCTATGCTTCGTGAGTTTCAATTAGGTAATAGTTCAAAGAGAGATTTTAATATATTTTTCAGTGCCAGAAATGGCTTGTATACCCAATTGCTAAGATTAAGGAAGGTAGATGGAGAATGGATTTCGGCAATAAAAGTTGAGAAAGATAATGAAATGATATTTGAGAAAGTTCATGAAAAATTTCCGATAGATAAAGAAGGAAAAGTAAATTGGAATGAATAGCTAATAAGCCAATCACCAGATAAATCAAGCGCTCCTATGGTCTTGGTCTGTTATGTATACAACGGTGCTGAAGTTGTTAAAAAGATTAAAAAGGATTGATGTGAAAGAACTTGAAATATAGAAGTCGAAGAAGCGGCGACTTCTTGTACAGAAATCGATAGACTATACTCAACGTTTGAGGTAGAATGGTTAATCATTGTTAAGCATGTGAATAAAAAACAAGAAGGTAAATGTGGCACAGAGATCGTATAAAACAGATGAGAGTTTTTTAGAAAAACTTTCTATTGGTGCTATAGGCACTAAAAGAGTGCTTGAGGATTTGGCTCTTCAAGGTCATATTCCTGTTGAATTAGAACGCGGTTCGACGGGGTATAAGATATGGAAAACAATAAAAATCAAGCGAGTAAGGGTACCAGATATTCTCTGTGTTAATTCTGGCATAAGAATAGAGTCAAGAGCCAAAACAAAACTAGTTATTTCTATGTCGCATTCTTCGGCAGATGAAGCACGAGGTTGGGATTGTGGCCTTAAGAACGATGATTATGTGGCATTAGTTGTATGTGAAAAGAAAGGTGAAGAACCTATTGATTGGGCGGCTGATGAAAATGTGCAATACATTAAAATTATTGATTTACGTAAATCTCTTGAAACCAACAAGGTAATTCAAGAAAAACCTAAAGGATCTCAGGAAGGTTTTGAAACTCGATTGACATGGCCAAGTTCTGTAGCCAGTAGTGAAGGAACAATTACTGAAATCTCCAATAAAATTAAGTTCAAAAGAACATCAGATAGCCGCACTATTTCTTTAACATTGTCGAAACAAGGTATAGCTTTAACTCCATGTGTTCAAGAAGGGGAAATAATCAGGCGCTATCAAATATTGGCTTCAGTAACCCCCGTGTTAAAAGAAGTCCCCAAAAGGGAGATTAATCCTGAGAGCTACTACAGGAATTTACTGACGAGCACATCAATTTCAGATAGATATGGTGCCGCCAAAGCTTATTCATTTTTAAATCGTCAATTTGATAACGCTCCGCTTATAGATAGAATTAATGACAATGCTGAACATATATATGTGAAGTTAGAAGCTGCTGCAGCATTGGCAAGGTCAGGTTCTCAATTTGGATATGATTTTATAGGATCAGTTCTAAATTCAGACTATTTAGAACATCGCTTAGAAGCGGTTATCATACTAGGTGAGTTGTCTTCCGAAAGGTCTGGACAACTCCTCATTCAAGTACTTACTGATGAAACTCAGCACGAAGAGATAAGAGGCGGTGCCGCTTGGGCGTTAGGCGAATTAAATTTGAAAACAACAATTCCCTCGTTAGTCTCTGCCTTTAACGAAGTCAGTTTTCCTATCCGAATTGAAGCTGCTAGAAGCCTCAAAAGAATGTGCAGCTCACATGTGAATACAGTTCTCGATTTTTTTCGAGATGCCAGTGAAAATGAACGTCCAGGAATTTCCTGGGCATTAGGGAAATACGGCAAATGGAATTTCGAAGCATTAATCGACCGGATTGATAAAGAGAATTTGGATATGCGTCAATGGGGTGCCTTCATTATCGGAAGTTCTGATCCAAATCGAATAATCAATGAGATTGAGGAAGTGAAACAAAAAGACCCTCAATTATATTTCGCTGTAACAGTGCTTTGGAAAATTACGTCAAGTTGGATCTATCAACTAAGGGAATATTAATAAAGATGTATGAGCTTTATTACACAAGATTAGGCCGTACATATGTAGGTAATTCTAAAGAGCTATTGTCCTCATTAGATGAGGAAAGCGTTGATCTTGTTATGACTTCTCCGCCATTTGCGCTTCAAAGGAAGAAAGAATATGGGAATAAAGACCAATATGAATACGTTGACTGGTTGATTGATTTTGGTCATTCTATTTTTAGGATCTTAAAGAAAAAAGGCAGCTTTGTTCTTGATCTTGGTGGAGCATATAAAAAAGAAAGACCAGTACGTTCTCTTTATAATTATAGGGTCTTAATCCGAATGTGTGATGAATGTGGTTTTAATTTAGCAGAAGAATTCTTTTGGCATAATCCAGCCAAACTTCCTTCACCTATTGAATGGGTTAATAAACGGAAAATTCGGGTAAAAGATTCAGTTAATACTGTTTGGTGGTTTTCAAAGTCTGATTTTCCCAAAGCTGATGTTAAGAAAGTGTTAGCTCCTTATTCAGAAAGAATGAAAAAACTGCTTAAAGATCCTGATAGCTTTTATAAGGCCAAGAAAAGACCTTCTGGGCATGATATTTCTAAAGGTTTTGGGTCTTCTACTAATGGTGGTGCTATTCCTCCTAATCTATTGAAGATTCCGAATACTGATAGTAATTCTCAGTATTTACGGCTGTGCAAAGAGTTATCGGCAAAAAAACATCCAGCTAGATTTCCAGCAAAGTTACCTGAATTCTTCATTGATTTTTTAACTGATGAAAAAGATTTGGTTCTAGATATTTTTGCAGGATCTAATACTACTGGAGAGGTTGCAGAAAAGAAAGGAAGGCAATGGATTGCATGTGATTTGGATAAGGATTATTTAGTTAGTTCAGCTTTGCGTTTTTTTGAGGAACCGATAACAGAGAAAGAAATAAGAATTTTCAAGCAATTAGTAAGTGGCTCTCAGCTTCCAATTGATCTAACCAATATCAAAAGACAAAGAGAACTTTTTGACCAACAAGGTTCTTCAACTGACCGCAATTCCGCTAAGCTCCATAGCAGCAGATGAATTTTGTTGTTCCTTCCATTAGTTGCTTTTGCTGATTATTGTTCAGGGATTTTTAAAAACCGTCTTTGCGGCGAGGAAATTCATCCCATGATATAGCAAACAGAGACATCTATCGTAAGGCATGGCAAAGTCCATCATGGGGTAAAGGGAATTAGAGAATTAGTTGATTGGCAGATTAGTTAATTGGTTGATTGGTTAATTAGCGGATTGGGATTTTCGCCGGAGGTTATTCCCTAAAATGATCAAGCCACTTAGGGAAAGCGAAACATCTGGGATTCAAACTGAAAAAAGAGATTCTTCACTTCCCCTTCGACTGTGCTCAGGGCTAAAGGCTATTTTCGTTCAGAATGACAATTAATTCTTTTTGTTGGATACTCTTAGTGTCGGGGAGGCTACGGCATTAGACTTTTCCGACTACGAGGCAGGCGTTATGTCCGCCGAAGCCGAAGGAATTGCTCAGGGCGATATTGACTTTCGCTTCGCGGGCCTCGAGGGGGACAAAATCCATTTTCAAGTCGCAGCGGGGGTCCTGGTTTTCCAGGTTGATGGTGGGGGGGATGGTCGATTCGTTAATCGCCTTGACGCAGACAATCAGTTCGACCGCACCGCTGGCACCGAGCAGATGGCCCAGAGAGCTTTTGGTGGAGCTGACGGGGATTTTGTAGGCGTGCTTGCCGAAGACGCTTTTGATCGCGGCACTTTCGGACACATCGTTGAGCTCGGTTCCTGTGCCGTGTGCGTTGATGTAGTCTATCTTTTCAACTGCTACGCCGGCATCGGCAAGGGCCAGTTTCATCGTCATTGCGGCACCGTTACCATCCGGCAGGGGGGCGGTAATGTGGTAGCCGTCATCGGTTGCACTGTAGCCGAGAAGTTCGGCGTAGATAGGCGCATTGCGTTTTTTAGCGTGGCTCTCCTCTTCCAGTACCAAAATACCGGCACCTTCGGACAGCACAAAACCATCCCTATCTTTATCAAAAGGCCTTGACGCCGCCGGCGGATTATCGTTTCGGGTGCTCAGTGACCTTGCAGCGCAAAACGAGGCCAGTCCTATCGGCGTCAGCGCCGCTTCGGCACTGCCGGTTATTATAATGTCACTTCGACCGGCAATGATATTGGAAAAAGCCTCGCCGATGGCATGGTTGCCGGAGGCACAGGCGCTTGAGACACAAAAATTGGGTCCTCGCAGGCCGTAGCAAATGGCGATATTGCCACAAGCGGCATTTGCCATGAGCCTCGGGACGCAGAACGGCGAGACCTTGGATGGCCCTTTGTTAAGAATCCTTAGGTGCTGGTCTTCGATTTCTTTTATACCGCCTATACCCGTGCCGACAATTACGCCGGCGCGGGAAAGGTCTTCTTTCGAAAAATCCAGGCCGCTGTCATCAACCGCCTGGCTGGCGGCAGCGATGGCGAACTGGGTGAAGCGGTCCATCCGCTTGCTTTCACGCCGGTCAATATATCTGGTGACGTCGAAACTTCTTATTTCACCTCCGAACCTGACGGGATATGCACTGGTATCGAATGATTCTATATTGGAAATACCGCTCCTGCCATCGCATAGTGCAGCGAAAAGCTCATCTGCGGACTCAGCCAGGGCCGTGACACAACCCAAGCCTGTAATAACAACTCGCCGTTTACTCATACCAAACTTATTCGTTATTCTTGGCTTCTGGATTGTACAATATTAATTATGTAATCGATTGCGGCACCGACTGTCTGGATTTTCTCGGCCTCCTCGTCTGGAATGCTCATATCAAATTCATCTTCGAATTCCATCACCAGCTCAACCGTATCCAGCGAGTCCGCATTTAGGTCATTAATAAATGATGTTTCACGCGTGATTTCAGATTTTTCCGCGCCCATTTGCTCACTTATTATATCGATCACTCTCTTTTCTATAGCCTGAACATCTGCGCTCTCAGCACTCACTTGTGTTCCTCCCTAAATCAAACAGGAATTCATTTCGCTTATTAACAACACGTTGTCCGACATCAATATTTGCATTTTGGCGGGTATAATACCGGTAAAAGTCCATCTCTACAAATATTTTTTATTTTTTTTTACATGGCCATTCCGCCGTCCACGCAAAGGACTTGGCCGGTGATATATCCGGCATCGTCACCGGCAAGAAACGCCACCGCCCTGGCCACATCGTCGACCTGGCCAAACCGCCGCACCGGAATAATCTGCTTTGCCGCATCTTTGACCGCATCCGGCAGCACAGCCGTCATTTCCGTCATAATAAAGCCCGGTGCGATGCAATTCGCCGTCACGTTTTTTTTGCCGACCTCCCGAGCCACCGACTTGGTCATCCCAATCAGGCCCGCCTTACTTGCGGCATAATTACTCGATCCGGCCTGTCCCATAATCCCCGCCACCGAACTTAAGTTTATTATCCGCCCGAACTTATTCCTCACCATCGACCGCACCGCGAAGGCCGTCGCGATAAACGCCGCACGCAGATTCACATGAATCACCTTATCGAAATCCTCCTCGCCCATCTGCATCATCAGCTTATCGCGCGTAATTCCGGCATTATTCACTAAAATCCCTATTCCGCCGTGCTCGGACGCCAGAGATTCGAGGACTTCGGTCAATTGCTCCGTATTGGTGATATCCACGCACTTCGTTATCACCTTAAAACCGGCCTTTTTAACAACTTCCTCCAGCTCGGCAAGCTGCTCTTTGTTAATATCCAGTCCGGCGACAATTCGGCCCTGCTTGAGCAATTCCAGGACAATGGCCCGGCCAATCCCCCTTGCGGCACCTGTTACGACTGCCAGCCTTTTTTCCGACATCTTTTAGCCTCCATACGAACACCACTTGGTAAAAATTAGTTATAGCAAATCCGAATATCTAAATTCGAAATCCGAGACAAACACGAATGTTCAAAATTTAAATTAACAAAACAATAAGTTTTGAAGATTAGAGCATTTAAGTTTCGATATTGTTTCGATTTTAGGATTTAGTGCTTAGAATTTCTTCTCTATGTTCTCTTTGATTTTTCATTTCCTGGTATTTTTTAAAATTTGTACACTATCCGCTGAATGCCGATTTTGCAATTGTTTTTCCGGCTTTTTTCGCTTTTTTACCCTGTGAGATGGCGGCCTCTGGCCTATCTCATGGGATTCACCCCATGAGATGGCGGCCTTTAGCCTATCTCACGGGGTGAATATCGCCTATCTTCAATCTTCCATCGTTGTTCGTATCCCCTAAACGCTAAAACCTTGCCTTAGACTTGTCCTGAGCCCTAACAAAGTGATTCGTGACTTGTGCTCCGTGCACCGAGCGACGAAATTTTGCGTCTGCAAAATTTATTTGCCGGTTCGCCGGATAAGGATATAATCTCAAGCATCAACCTTGAGCGGGCAATTAGAACGTTGGTTGCAGTTTTTCACACTATTATAATCTTGATTTTGTCATCCTGAGCACCAGTGCTTTCTTGCGAAAGCAAGAACGGGGGCGAATGGATCCGGCTATCGTAATGAAAGAAAAGTACCCCCTATGGTGCAGGCCCCTGAGGGTCAGGCGGACAGCTTTAATTCTCCTGGTTGCAGCGGCGTCTTCTTTTGCATCCACATCCGCTCCGCCGGAGCTTGCTGATAGTACGGAGATTGAAGTTGTTCTTTCCTATCAGATCACCCCTAACAAGAAATCTTTATCTGGTTCTAAGGGTGCCGCAGATCAGCAAATCAAACTCACCGTTAATCTGCCCCAAACAATCAAAGGCAGGCAGGAGGTAACAAAGATTGCTTATGACCCGATGCCGTCAAGAATCTTCACGAAAAACGGCAATAAGTATGCTGAATACGACATTCCCGTGCCTAAAGAAAAAACAGTGATAAAAATCCGGATCGAAGCGAAGGCCTTCCGATTTGACCTGGCAACAGCTATGAAAAAGAAAAATCGGGATTCTTTAATTACTCCCTATTTAACACCTTTTCTTCGGCATGAAAGGATGATTGAAAAGAATGCTCCCGCCATTAAAAAGATATCACGGGCCATAGAAGGCAGTAGAGAGCTTGAGATTGTTGAAAATATCTATAAATATGTGATTCGAAATCTCACTATCGACGCTTCAAGGTCCAAAGGCGTCGGTGCCGCCAAAACTGCCCGGACGAAGAAGGGAAAGTGCATCGATTACTGCGACCTGTTCGTTGCCCTTTGCAGAGCCAAAAATATCCCCGCCAGAGTAGTGGCCGGCTACAGGACGCATTTTAATATAAGCCCAAAACACTCCTGGGTGGAGGTTTATTTGAAGGAATACGGCTGGGTACCGTTCGACATATCGGTATCAAATGAAATACCGCAAGAATTGCTGGATAGGCGATTTTACAATTTAGGGGCACGATATTTATCTTTTACGAACCTGCGAAACGATCCCGTCCTTCATAACAATTACTTTTATTGTTACCCAATATGGGACATGAACTTAAGAAAAGTAATAATGCCCATACTTGAGAAAATCGAATTCGAAAAACCGTTGAAACAAAAACATGACTCCCAGGAACTCGAAAGGGCACGAAAGACAGATAAGTTCAAACAAAAAACCGCCGAGTGATTCGTGATCCGTGGTTCGTGGTTAGCACCATTACAGTTTTAGCCCGCAACATAGTTGCGGGTTTTGGCATTAATCTCGTGAGATATGAAAAAAATATCCCCTAAAAGCTATCCCCTAATCCCTAAAAATAATCAACATTTCCCATCCCAGAAACGCCTATATACAAAAGGGCTTAATGTGTGCGCTGAATTTGTTTTTGATGTGCACTCGTGCTTCGTAGCGAAGCTATCAGCCTTCGTAGCCTCTTCCATTCTCCGTAGCAGAGCTACTGCGAAGGATGAATCGGCAAAGTAGGTACTTCGCAGAGTAGTACAGCACAGCCAACTTGACTTTTCGAAAAGCAAAATAATTTTACCAGGGAGGTTAAAATGGAGAATTTGAGCGAAGAAGAGTTGCGAATTTTACGAGCCGTTGAGCGTTCGGACAATAGCGAGTGCGATTTTGATACTTTGGTACGAACCTTGAATTTATCCCAAACAAAGGCGGAATATTACGTATCACTGCTGAGTTTCGAGAGGAACTATCTCTATTGGATCGGCAGTACGGACCCGAAAGTGCCGGATCGGTACAGACTGACAAAACAAGGCCGCAAATTCCTCCTCGAAGGAAGTCACCTCTAAGATTCTCGATGCTCGATACTCGCTGTCATCCCGACCGAAGTGGAGGGATCTGGTCTCGAATACAACATAATTATCATACGCAGTTGGTTGTCTCGAAATGCCAAAAAACCCTAAACCCTAAACGCTATACCCTAAACTCCATTTTTTATTTGCGGATTCTACGGGAACGGTTATTTCAATTATACATCCCCAGATAGCTTTTTTATTTGTATGATTAAAATTATAAAATTATAATGGTAGTATGATTAGACCATTTCAGAAATCCATAAGAGTGTATGCCGATACATCAGTTTTCGGCGGCGTTTTCGACAAAGAATTCGAAGTTCCGAGTAAGTTCTTTTTTGATGCCGTAAGGAAGGCAAGATTTTCTCTGGTAACATCCGAACTGGTCAGGCAGGAAATTCAAGCGGCTCCAAAGAAGGTCCGGAAGCTATTTTATGACATTCTACCGATTGCGGATATAGCCGAAGTTACAGAAAAAGCCCTAAAGCTTCAGCAGGCTTACACGGATGCTGAGATTCTCTCTGAAAAGGACTCTACAGATGCCTTGCATGTGGCATTGGCAATTGTTTCAAAAGCTTCGTTGATTGTTAGCTGGAATTTCAAACATATTGTCAATTTTCAGAAAATTCCTATGTATAACGCGATAAACACGCTGTGTGGTTACGATCAGATCGCAATATATTCACCTCTGGAGGTGATTGAGTATGAAGACTAAGGCATTCGACTGCGTTCAGATGAAGCGGCGGGGCGCAGAGTTGGTGCGCAAGCAGCTTGAAGGAAAGTCATTAAAGCAGCAATTGGGATACTGGAAAAAGGGAACCGACCAACTCAAAGAGCTTCAAAGTAAATCAAGAAAAAAGAGATAGACAACGCTACCCGCTATAAGCTAAACGCTAAGCCCTAAACCCTATACCCAAAACTCCATTTTTTATTTGCGGGTTCTCCGAGGACGGATATAATCTTAACCATCAACCTTGAGCGGATGTTTGTCGTTAGTGGATCGACGTTAGTCTATAGTATTTTGTCGATTGTCGTATTTGGTCAGTTTTCTTTGTTCTTTCTGCTAAAAACTATATCCTAAATACCAAAAACTGGCTTTGGCGAATCTTTCGCCAAATGCCATAATTACGTAGTTACCACAATAGACAGCTTTGGCTTGTTATAGTAAAAAAGCCTTTAATTGGTTGCAATTTGAGAAAGATTTTGGTATAAGTGAGAGATTAAGGAGCGCGGGAATGGTCATCAGAGAATCAAATTGAAAATCCCACGTAATTCTAAGCAGGGATCGTTATGAAGAGCAAACCTTTAATTTTGAAAAGGAGCTGAAAATGGAAAAGATATATTTCAGTCTCGTTCTGGCCCTTCTTTTATCTTCATCATCAGTATCTGCTGATTCTACAGACTTAATTCCCTATGCAGGGATCAAAGAGTGGAAGAGTCCA
>CAZFOQ010000089.1:0-18331 GCA_964520535.1 uncultured Pirellulales bacterium
TTTGCTTGTGTACGTTCCGCAATTCGGTCGATAAGTTCTTTCTTTGTAATTGTTGCCATAGACTACCTCATTTCAGGAAAGAGCAGTTAGGAAACTGGATTCTGTTCACGTTAGAAAGGTTACAATATAAATGGATTGATCATCTTCAACTCTCAAACAACATTTCACGCACCTCAATAAAATTGAAAACACCGCAACTCACTATACAACAAAGACTTCTAAACAGCAAGGAATTTTTATATAAAATTTCTCAGATTCTAAAAAAAACTGAAAAAATCCCGGAAGTCGGGAAATTCGAAGGCATATTTGCATCGTTGTCCCTTCCTGAATAAGCAGGAGACACCCGAAAGTTCTATAAAAAAGAGAGGTTGCGCAAATGGATTGGCCAAAAACTTCTTATAAAAAGGCTCAAGCGTAACCTTTTAATTAACAAAACATTATCCAAAAATGACCTGAAGACGGAATAGTTTGTTGACCAATGGTGAATTTATCGGCATAATCAGCCTTTTATGTAATTAAGACAGAGGCTATTTTGCATCAAGGTTGATATTTATGTCTGATAGGAAGATCAAAAAGGTTGGTTCTGACAAGCCCGTTCGAGCAAAGAAGGATAGAGCCGCTGAAGTTGCAAATATTTTCGAATGGCTGATAACCGCTTTTATATTAGCCTTTGTCTTTAGGGCATTTGTAATGGAAGCATTTCGCATACCCACAGGCAGTATGGCTGACACTCTCAAGGGGGCACATTTTCGGCTGCGATGCCGGCAGTGCGGTTATCAGTATGATTATGGCTTTATGCCGGGCAATTATTATGGCCGCAACGGACAAAGAATGGGCGAGGATACCATTCCTGCCGGTAGCGTTCCGCTGCCTGAGACCCGCTGTCCGAGTTGTGGTTATTACCGTCGGGCAGGAGTAGCGATGCCGGTGGCTAATGGTGACCGGATACTCGTCCTCAAATGTCTTTATCAGTTCTTCGAGCCCAGGCGATGGGATGTAATAGTGTTCAAGAATCCACAAGATCCCAATATAAATTACATCAAACGTCTGGTTGGCCTTCCCGGCGAAACCGTACAAATCGTCGACGGTGATGTCTATATCAACGGACAAATCGCCCGAAAGCCGCCCAAAGTCCAGAACGAGCTGTGGATGCCTGTTTATGATAACGACTACCAGCCTGTAGATCCATATACACCTTTATTTAACAGACACAAATGGGAACAGCCTTTCAGGCACTCAAGTTTTTCACAGTGGAGAATCGATGATTCCAGCCCAACATTATTCCGTCTGGACACTCCCAACGACCAAATCAGCTCTTTGTTTTATGACACTAAAATCGGCAACGATTTCAGAACGATATATGCTTATAATAGTGTCAATAAATACAAAAATATGCCTTACTGTAGTGACCTAATGGTGCGTTTCTATTGCCTTGCCGATGACCCACAGGGACATATCGGGATCGCTCTGAGCAAGTATGAGACAACTTATAAGGCTGAGGTATATTTTTCGTCGGGGACGTTGATCGTCACCAGGCAGAAAAAGGGCAAGGAGCCAATAGAATTAACTGAGATACCAATTAAACATCCGGCGATGAATAAGCTGACGCCGGTAAAATTTGCCAATGTCGACCATCGATTAATTTTCGAATACGGCAGCACCAGGTGGGCACTTGATTTAGGACGTGGTTTGGAAGACGCCGGCCGGATAAAAGCGATTATTCAGCCGAAAGTGGAAATCTTCGGCTCGGGCAAACTCACAATCTCACACGTCGCCGTTTTCAGAGATATCCACTACACTTCAGAAACCAATGGCTACAGCGGCAGAGCAATAGAGGAACCATTCATCCTGGGAGAAGATGAGTATTTCGTACTTGGTGACAATAGTCCCAATAGTGAGGACTGTAGGTGGTGGCGTAACGGGGGCATTGCAAATCCGGGTCTGCCCCCCTACCGAGCTGGTATTGTGCCGCGTGACTACCTGGTTGGCAGGGCCCTGTTTGTTTATTGGCCCAGCGGTTTCAGGCCGTTTGATAAATTCCCGTTTGGTATTATCCCGAATGTCGGCCAGATGCGTTTTATCTACGGTGGTTCAAATGATTATAATTGAACGATAAAATAGTTTTGTTGAACTGTAGAGTATAATGGCGGAAAGTGTGCAATTGACAAAAGTCAACTCATTGCAGATAAAAGCAAATGAAATTTTGTTTAATCCTTGTTTATGAAGCATATGGGTAACCTCTTTAACCTATGGATTTTTCCGAAGTTCTCCACTTTGGGGCTGGGGCTTCGGATTCACATCTTAACATTAGGGGACGGCTGCTGTCGCTCGGTCGAGATCTGTGGCAGAACCATCCAGCCTTGGAGTCATTGCCTATGAGTACAGGACAGAAATCAACTCTTATCGAACGACTGGATGCGCTCTATGAATACGACCGTGAGCCTGTCACCGAGGACAAACTGCATGGCTGGAGGACATTTATTGCGATGTTTTCCAGTGAGCATATTGCCGGGACGGAATTTGTCCTGGGGACACTTTTGGTTCTTCATGGGGTCACGGCCTTTGATGTATTTGCAGGCCTTGCTCTCGGGAATTTATTGGCGGTGCTCAGTTGGGCCTTCATGTGCGCACCGGTTGCCGTCAGGGAACGCCTGACGATTTATTGGCAGATTCGAAAAATTGCCGGTCCGTATTTGACGATTCTCTATTCCGGACTCTTTGCGTTGATTCTTTGCTTGCTGGCCGGTTCCATGGTCAACGTCTCGACCACGGCGGTCTCGCTGACGATGGGTATCTCCAGTCCGAACTATGCCGCGGGGGAAACCATCCCGAGTTTGGCGTGGATTTTCATTGCCGTTGTTGTCGGGGCTGTGATCGCCGTGTTAGCGGTGCTGGGATTTGAACGCCTGGCGCATTTCGCCAAGGTCGTGGCGCCCTGGATGCCCTTTGTGTTTCTTGCCGGGGCGATTGCTTCGCTGCCTTCTCTGGGAATTACCGGCCTGGGGAATTTCTGGAAAATCGCCAACGAGAAGATCTGGACAGGAGTTGCCGAAGAAGGTCAAATGCAATACGGATTCTGGCACTGCGTGGGGCTGGCCTGGCTGTGTAATATTTCTCAGCACATGGGCATGGGTGATGTCACGATATTCCGCTATGCCAAAAAATGGCAGATGGGTTTTTGTTCGGCCTTCGGCATGTTCCTGGGCCACTACATGGCGTGGATTTGTTCCGGCGTCCTTTGTGCGGCGTTTGTGCATTCGCAAACGGCCCTCGGAGTTGCCGATCCCAACCCCACTCCCGGCAACATCGCCATGCTCGGTGCCGGGTATGCCGGCATCGTTTGCGTGCTATTGGCCGGCTGGACCACCGCCAATCCGACCCTTTACAGGGCGGGACTTGCTTTTCAGGTCGCCACACCCAACTGGCGCCGCTGGGTCGTGACCCTGTTTGCAAGCATAATCATGATTATCACGGCATGTATCCCGGCCGTGCTCCACTACCTCGACCGGATCGTGGCCTACTATGGCCTGTTCTTTATGCCGCTGGGCGCGTTTATCTTCATCGATTTCTGGCTCTTCCCGAGGTTGGGGCTCGCGCGGAACTATGCCGAGCGGAAGGGCTTGATGGTAAGCTGGCCGGCGGCTGTCGGGTGGTTCGGATCGTTCGGAATCTGCTTTATGCTCTATGCAAAAGACCAGTATGCGAGCATGGCCTGGCTGAACGCTAAACTGCCGTCGTTTCTGGCCGGCTATAAAGCCGACCTGTTCTCGCAGGTCTTACCGGCATGGATAATCGCCATAACCCTTTACACGGTCTGCAGCATGATTCAGCAGAAGCTATCCGGCACACCGGCTCGGAAGGAGGCATAACATGACTTCACAAAAAAAACTCGTTCTACAACTAATCTCTTTCCTGGGACTGGCACTGACTATCATACCGGCGTTTCTTGCATTTGGTGACATTCTATCCAAGGAAACCTACCTATGGCTGATGGTTTTAGGGATGGTGATGTGGTTTTCTACGGCGATTTTCTGGATCAAACGGGATCATCTTGGTTAGTCATCGGTTCGAAAGTTGAAGGATGCAGACGAGGTTAAAAGTCACATATTTGCGCTGTGAATATCGAGTGAATCCGCTGGGACTCGATGTCATCGAGCCTCGTTTAAGCTGGATCACCGAATCCGACCAGCGGGCCCAGCTCCAAAACTCTCACCAGATTTTAGTGGCAAGCACAGAAGAACATCTCAAACAGGACAAAGGGGACCTCTGGGACAGCGGCAAAATCACATCTGACCGAAGCCATCAGCTCGTCTACAAGGGCAAGCCTCTCACCTCTCGCATGTGCTGCTATTGGAAGGTGCGCATCTGGGATCAAGACGGCAGAGTTTCGCTCTGGAGCGAGCCGGCGTTCTGGAGCATGGGTTTGCTGGAGCCGCAGGACTGGCATGCACAATGGATAGGGTACGATGCAGAACCGCCCGGTTCAGAGATGGACAAAGAAAAGGCAATTAGTCTTGACGACTGCAAGTGGGTATGGTTTGGCGAGGGTGACCCGCGGAAAAGCGATCAGATAGGCAGGCGGTTTTTCCGACGTCAGATCGAAATCGATCCGGATCGAAAAATTCAGCGGGCGCGTTTCCGTCTGGCGGCGAATAACGAAGTCATCCTGTTTCTTGACGGCCGACAGATACACCATATCCCTGGATTGCAGCCCGCTCAAACCATTGACATCAGCGAGAAGCTGACCTGCGGCATTCATATTCTGGCGATTGAAAGTACGAATGAAAATGATGCCGCCAATCATGCGGTCCTGACCGGTAAACTCTTGATCGAGTTCGAAAGCGGCCGGACAATAGCTGTTTCGATCGATGGCTCATGGAAAGCCTCGGATACCCGGCAGGACAATTGGCCGCAACAGGATTTCGATGATAGTCACTGGCAACAGGCCGAAGAGATTGCCAACGTCGGTGACCCGCCGTGGGGCAAACCTTCCGAAGACGAATTGATTTTGCCGCTGCCACCTTATCTGAGAAAACCCTTTGATCTCGATAAAAATGTCAAACGAGCGGTGGTGTATGTCTCGGCTCTGGGACTCTATGAGCTGCATGTCAACGGCACGCGCGTCGGCGAGGATTCCTTTACGCCCGGCTGGACGGATTATCCCACCCGGGTGTACTATCAGACCTACGATGTCACTGAGCTGCTTGACAAAGGATCCAACGCCGTCGGGGCCGTTCTTGCCGACGGATGGTACGCAGGATACATAGGTTTCGGCAGGAAAAGAGAGAATTACGGCAGCGAGCCGCGCCTGCTCGTTCAGCTTGAAGTCGAATATACCGACGGCAGTCAAGAGACGGTTGTCACCGACAAATCCTGGAAGGCCGCTTATGGCCCGCTTCTTGAGGCGGATTTCCTGATGGGCGAAACGTACGACGCCGGCAAAGAAATGCCCGGCTGGGATACTTGCAGCTTCGATGATTCGAGATGGGACAATGTCGCCGTTTCAAAAAAGATCGAAGGCAAGCTTGAATCTTATCCCGGCGTGACGGTGCAAAAGATTCTGGAAGTCAAAGCTAAAAAGCTCACCGAGCCGGAGAAGAACGTGTATGTTTTCGATATGGGCCAGAATTTCGCCGGTTGGGTGCGGTTGAAAGCGAAAGGGAAGGCCGGCATGAAAATCCTGCTGCGGTTCGCCGAAATGCTCAATCCCGACGGCACAATTTACACCGAGAACCTCCGCGTGGCACGTTGCACGGATACGTATATCCTCAAAGGTGGGGACGAAGAAATTTGGGAACCTCGATTCACATTCCACGGTTTTCGCTATGTGGAAGTCACCGGGTATCCCGGTGGGCCGGAACTGGATGCGGTGACCGGCGTTGTTGTCCATTCGGCGATGCCGCCGGCGGGGTCATTCGAGTGTTCGATTCCGATGGTCAATCAGCTCTACAGGAATATTGTCTGGAGCCAGCAGAGCAATTTTATCGAGGTCCCGACCGACTGTCCCCAGCGCGATGAGCGCCTTGGCTGGACGGGGGACGCGCAGATTTTCATCCGGACGGCAACGTATAATATGGATGTGGCGGCGTTTTTCACCAAGTGGCTGGTCGATCTCGAAGATGCTCAGAGTGCAGAGGGGGCCTTTCCGGACGTGGCGCCCCGCAAGATCGCCGTCGGTGACGGCACGGCGGCCTGGGGTGATGCCGGTGTGATTTGTCCCTGGACCATTTATGAGGTCTATGACGATACGCGGGTCATCGAGCGGCACTACGAATCCATGAAGAAATGGATCGCGTATCTTCAGAAAAACAGCGAGAACCTGCTGCGTCCGGCCGCCGGTTACGGTGACTGGGTCTCGATTGCCTCCGATACACCCAAGGACGTTATCGCCACGGCATATTTTGCTTACAGCACGCGGCTATTATCGAAAGCGGCTGCCGCGATCGGCAAAAACGAGGACGCTGCCCACTATGAAGATCTCTTCCGGCAAATCAAGACCACTTTCAATAAGGCCTATGTCACTAAAGATGCCAAAATCAAGGGCGAAACACAGACCTGTTATGTCCTGGGATTGCATTTTGATTTATTGCCGGAGGAAAAACGACCGCTTGCAACTCGGCATTTAGTCGAAGCTCTCAGGGAAAAGAACTGGCATCTTTCGACCGGATTCGTCGGCTTAAGCTATTTGTTGCCGACGCTCACCGACGCCGGACATCTGGACATTGCATATCGCCTGCTTCAAAACGATACGTTCCCGAGCTGGGGCTATAGTATTAAAAACGGAGCCACGACGATTTGGGAACGCTGGGACGGCTGGACTGAGGACAAAGGCTTCCAGGACCCGGGCATGAATTCGTTCAATCATTATTCCTTCGGAGCGGTTGGTCGCTGGCTCTTCACAACAGTCGCCGGAATCGATACCGATGGGCCGGGCTTTAAGAAGATTATGATTCGGCCCAGGCTGGGCGGGATAACAAGCGCAAGGGCAAGTTATGATTCCATTCACGGCAAAATTGCCA
The DNA here is from genome assembly GCA_964520535.1 of uncultured Pirellulales bacterium. Lineage (GTDB taxonomy): Bacteria > Planctomycetota > Phycisphaerae > Sedimentisphaerales > Anaerobacaceae > JAFGPS01. The sequence continues at coordinate 7,020 of CAZFOQ010000089.1, forward strand.
CCGACTGGATGCTTGAAGACGGCACATTCATGCTTAATGTCACTATCCCGGCAAATACGACCGCGACCGTTTATGTGCCGGCCGATAGTGCTGAGTCCGTTACAGAAGGAGGGCGGAGAGCTGCCAGGGCAAAGGCGGTTCAGTTTCTGCGAATGGAGAACGGCAGCGCAGTTTTTGCCATCGTCTCGGGAGACTATCAATTTGTATCAAAGCTGCCATAGTAAAGTAAAATGTGCAATTTAAAGTCGGTTAAAATGATGATAATTAGCCGCTAACAGTTTTGCATTACGGCAGAGAATAAATTCACATTGTATCGAGGTATTAAACAAGGCTAAAAGCTAGGGAAAGGAAAGAGCATGTACAGGATAAAACTCACACTAATATCTATTGTATTGTTGTTATCCACTTTAGGTTGCATGGAAGAAGTCACGATGTTTAAAAGAGGCACTGAACTCTCCCAGATTGCGGTTAAGTACTTGCGCTGTGAGTACCGTGTTGATCCTCTTGGGATCGATGTGGACGAGCCTCGGCTTAGCTGGGTTCTGGAATCCGGGCAGCGGGCTCAGGCCCAGACGGCGTACCAGATATTGGTTGCGAGTAGTGAGGGAAAGCTCAGGCAGAACAAAGGTGATCTGTGGAACAGCGGCAAAGTTGAGTCTGACCTGAGCAATCAGGTGGTGTACAAAGGCAAGCCGTTACAATCACGGATGCGATGTTATTGGAAGGTGCGTATCTGGGATAAAGACGGGAAAGTCTCGACTTGGAGTGAACCGGCTTTTTGGACCATCGGTCTTCTGGAACCGGAGGACTGGAAAGCGCAGTGGATTGGCTATAACGCCGAGCCGCCGGCCGCTTACCAGGTGGAAAAAGAGCCGGACCCGCTTAGTCTCTTAGGATGCAAATGGGTATGGTATCCGGAAGGAGAGCCGAACCGAAGGCTTCCAAATGTCACGCGTTTTTTCCGGCATCAAATTGAAATTCCCTCGGATCGAACCATCGAGCGGGCTCGGTTTCGACTGGTGGCGGATAATGACGCCGTCCTGTTTATCAACGGCCGTCAGGCGCACACAATCTCCGGCTGGCAGCGGCCGTACACGTTTGATATTACCGAGACACTCAGGGCCGGGACGAATATATTTGCCGCTTCGGTGACAAACAGAGGCGCCTCGGCAAGTCCGGCGGGACTGGTCGGTAAGCTTCTTATCGAGTTTGACTCGGGTCAGCCGGTGACCGTTCTGATCGACAGCGCCTGGAAATCCTCACAGACCGGAGGGGACGGTTGGCAAAACGAGGAATTCGAGGACGGGACCTGGGTCAACGTCATCGAAACCGCCGATTGCGGCGATATGCCGTGGGGGAACATGGAAGATGATACGCTCGATCTGACGCCGACGCCCTTTTTCAGGAAAAGTTTTGTTGTCGATCATTCGATCAAACAGGCAACGGTCTATGCGACCGCCCTGGGTCTTTATGAATTGCATATCAACGGCAAACGCGTTGGCGGGGATTACTTTACGCCGGGCTGGACCGACTATAACAAGCGACTGTACTACCAGAGTTATAATGTCACTGACATGCTTGCTCAGGGGGGCAATGCGATCGGGGCGATTCTTGCCAAGGGCTGGTATGCCGGCTACCTGGGATCCAAGAGGAGAAAGGAGTTTTACGGCGACGATCCGCGTCTGCTCGTACAGCTTGAAATTGAATATAAAGACGGCAGCAGGAAGACCATTGCCACCGACGGTTCATGGAGGGCGGCTTACGGCCCGATTGTCGAGGCGGATTTCCTCATGGGTGAGACCTATGACAGCCGCAAAGAGTTACCTGGTTGGGATCGCCGCGACTTTAACGAGACAGGCTGGAATGAAGTTGCCGTCCATGAAAAATGGCCGGGCAGACTCCAGGCCTATCCCGGCGTAACCGTGCAGAAAATGCTGGAGGTCAAAGCGAAAAAAGTTACCGAGCCGACGAAAGGTGTTTACGTCTTCGATTTGGGCCAGAATTTTTCAGGCTGGGTTCGGTTAAATGCCAAAGGAAAAGCCGGTACGAAAATCGTCCTGCGATTTGCCGAGATGCTCAATCCCGACGGGACTATCTACACAACGAACCTTCGCGGAGCACGCTGTACAGATACTTATATTCTCAAAGGAAGCGGCGAAGAAATCTGGGAGCCGCGATTTACGTATCACGGTTTTCGTTATGTGGAAGTAACCGGCTATCCCGGCAGGCCCGAGCCGGATGCAATCACGGGAGTTGTCGTACATTCAGATACGCATTTGGTTGCGTCATTCGAGTGCTCAAATCCTATTGTCAATCAGCTCTACTCTAATATCCTCTGGAGCCAGCGGAGTAACTTTATCGAGCTGCCCACGGATTGCCCGCAGCGAGATGAGCGCCTGGGCTGGACAGGTGATGCACAGATATTTATCCGCACGGCAACATACAATATGGATGTAGCGGCGTTTTTCACCAAGTGGCTGGTTGACCTTGAGGACGGCCAGAGCGCCGAGGGAGCCTTTCCCGATGTGGCGCCGCGCAACAAAGCCCCGATAGGAGAAGGCAAGGCCGCCTGGGGCGATGCCGGTGTGATTTGTCCCTGGACCATCTATCAGGTTTACGGTGATAAAAGAGTCCTTGAGAAGCACTACGAAGCCATGAAGAAATGGATCGCATACCTGCAAAGAAACAGCGAAAACCTGCTGCGTCCGGCCAAAGGCTATGGCGACTGGGTTTCGATTGCTTCCGATACACCCAAGGACGTCATTGCTACGGCTTATTTTGCCTACAGTACGAACTTAGTCTCCCAAACGGCTGCCGTACTCGGCAAAGAAGACGAGGCTGCAAAATATAAAGCACTTTACGAGCAAATCAGAGACGCTTTCAACAAGGCCTATGTCACTGACGATGGGCGTATCAAAGGCGAAACACAGACCTGCTATGTCCTGGGACTGCATTTTGATTTGCTGCCGGAGGAAAAACGACCGCTTGCAACGCGGCATTTAGTCGAAGCTCTTAAGGCAAAGAACTGGCATCTTTCGACCGGATTCGTCGGATTAAGTTATCTCCTGCCGACTCTCACCGACGTCGAACATCTGGATATCGCTTATCGTCTTTTAACCAACGAGACATTCCCGAGCTGGGGCTACAGCATCAACAACGGGGCCACAACCATCTGGGAACGATGGGACGGCTGGACTGAGGATAAAGGCTTCCAGGATCCGGGGATGAATTCGTTTAACCACTACTCTTTCGGTGCGGTTGGTCGCTGGCTGTTTGGAACGGTTGCCGGCATCGATACCGATGGGCCGGGCTACAAGAGGATTATTATTCGGCCCAGGCCGGGCGAGATAACCAGCGCAAAGGCAAGCTATGATTCTATCAACGGCAGGATAGCAACCGACTGGATGCTCGAAGACGGCACATTCACGCTTAATGTCACTATCCCGGCAAATACGACCGCTACGGTGTATGTCCCGGCCGATAGTGCCGAGTTCGTTACAGAAGGCGGGCGGAGAGCTGCCAGGGCAAAGGCGGTTCAGTTTCTGCGAATGGAGAACGGCAGCGCAGTTTTTGCCATCGTCTCGGGAGACTATCAATTTGTATCAAAGCTGCCATAGTAAAGTTAAATGTGCAGCTCAAAAACGACTCAAATAAAGAATAATTAATCCGCTTTTTTCAGATTTACAGGTCCTGTGTCGGCTTTGGCAACAACAGTTGTTTCGATTGATTCCTGTTCGTTCTTCAGCTCGTCATATTCAATTAGTTTGGCTAATACCTCTGTGTTGTCCGCTGTAATAATTTGATATATCCGGCCACCGGAATTGAGATAACTGCCGCAAAAGTCTTTATACGATTCCAAATATCTCTCATAGGAGCTTATTTTGTTATTCTTCTGTTGCTTTAAGGCTAATATTTCTTCGGGATTCCAGTATTTTATTATGATATTTCTGCCCTTGAGTTGAAAATCGATACTTATAAGTCTGTTCTCAATACTCAGAGTTCTATTTGTCCTGAAATCAATATTTTTGCTTCTGAGATATGCACTTATTAAGTCCTTGCCGTTATATTTCTTTTGTGTTCTTACCTGACTCCTGTGACGTTTCAACTGTTCTATTTTTGCTTTTCGAGTTGCCGACTTTGCCCGATAATTATTCTTCGCCCTGTTAGATATGTTAGTGTTTCTATTAACAGCAGAACAGGAAGACTGACTTTTGCTGTTATAAACCACAATGCAAGGTCCGGCATTTTTATAGGGCCTGGCAAGTTGATAATCATAAGTTCCGCCCCATGGATCGGCGACCAGGCCTGAACGGTTGAATCCGAAGGCGTATGGGGAATAACAAACATTGTCGTAAACCAGGTTGGACTTCCCGTATTTTTTTGCAAAGGGAGTGTAACGAAGGCGGCTGTAAATCAAGCCGGAACTGCCGCGTTTAAATGCGTAAGGAGAGTATTTGACATCCCCGTAAACGAGGCCGTGAACATAAGGAGACCAGCGAACACGAAACCGGGTGGCAAAATGATAATCGTATGCTTTGGTTATACCGGGCAGAAACGCCAACATCACCATTGCGAACATTGAAATCCTTTTCATTTTGATCTCCTTTCAATTTAAAATCAGGTTTCCTTGTTGTTGTCACCTCCTCTCGAAAAGGTTTAAATTTTGCTATGGCCGAGTGCGCATACAGTCCGTGCGCAGCTCGACCACTATTGACCCAGTGACATATAATGCCGTCCGGCCGATTTGGAGATGCGGGAAGTTGGCCGGGTAGAAAAAAAGCTCTCCGGCATGTAGTGGTAGAATTCAGTTTTGACGCAGGTGGTCATTCCCTTGGTCTTCACCGCTTTTCTCCATAAAAACGGACACAACTTTTCCCTGATATTCAGGACAACTGCTTAACGTAATTTCTGCGAATGGGAATTATTTAAAAGGATACACAAACCTTCGCACCCGTCGCATCCTTTCATACCCTCCATTTTGTATGATATAGGCAAAATACAGGGAATGCCCGATAATGTCAAGCGTTTTTCTGTTGTTTTTTAGAACTTAAATAAATTTTTGCCGGAAAGGCTGCAGTAGTTGAGATTATTGTTTGCAAGATTCGAGTAATTCCTGCCAGCGGTCGATGTGGCCAAATTCATCGGCCTGGTCTTTTTCAATGACTTTGCGGGTTTCCTCGTCCCACTCTATCGTCTCCAGCAGTTTGTCGTAGTGGTGGACCGCCTTTGTCTCGACCCAGATGCCGACTTTCAGAATCGCTCTTGGGCCCCGAAGCCGTGAGGCGAATCCCAAAACAAAGCCGGCAATCCAGTATGCCCCTCGCAGAATGCCGGGTTTGAAACCGTATTCAAGGAGCTTGACCTGGAAGTCCTGGTAGTGCGTCATTTCATTACACATCGCGGCGATGAGCCGGTGATTGAGCTCGCCGGGCTCTTTTGTGATTTGAAATTTGTAGATGTTCTGTGCCATCAGCTCGAGAGTATGCAGAGTCCGCAGGCCCTTTTTGATGGTAACCAGCCTCCATTCTGAGAATCCCTCGCCTCGCAGCTTGATGTCATTTTTGACTATCTGCGGGCGGATTATCGAAATATTGTATTCGCTTTTTGATTGTCCCTGGCTTTGGTTATCTTCCATAAACCTGAGCACCTTTTTCTTTTCAATTACTCCTACTCGAAATTTCGACCAAAAACAGAGATAACTATGGGGAAATATAAAATTTTTAGAAAAAATTCTAACTCATTATATTTTAGCAGCTTATCTCTGCTGCCGCCAAGAAAAAAGAATTTTTTTTCGCATTAAATGCGCACGTAGCTCCAATTATGTAAGGTCAACTTTTTTCCGTGGAGAATACAAAGATGATCACATGTCCAAACATGGCCTTGCCATTCTATGAACGGTCAATAGTTTGAACATGCCAGACCTTATTTAGCCGGTGGTTCTACCATCGGTTTTCGAGGCCACTTTGAAATCAGGATGATAAAAGCTCTTGCAGAAACGCAGGCAGATTGTTATCCTGTTCGATTCATTCAGTAGCTGGTTTTTTTTGAAATCCTGCTGCTTAATGTCATTGCGGGGCCGAACGGCCGTGGTCCCCAGGGGGCTTCGCTTCGCTCGCAATGGCAAATCGTGATTTGGTGCTTTGTTCGGAGCATTGTCGAAAAATATATAGTAAAGGTTAATTACAGGAAATTTGTGATGAGTAAGACAAAAAAGAATCCGGGACTTTCCGACCTTGATGAGCGGTGTATTCAAACTATTCGGTTTTTATCAATTGAGGGTGTGCAGGAGGCCAAATCAGGTCATCCCGGCATGCCGATGGGCATGGCACCGGCAACGTATGTGCTCTGGACTAAATATATGAAATATAATCCCGCCAATCCCGGATGGCATAATCGGGATCGCTTTGTCCTTTCGGCCGGCCACGGCAGTATGCTGTTATATTCGATGCTGCATTTGACCGGCTTCGAAATCAGTATGGATGAGCTCAAGACCTTTCGGCAATGGGGAAGCAAGACTCCCGGGCACCCGGAATATGAGCCGGATTACGGCGTCGAAGTGACCACCGGGCCGTTGGGACAGGGCATTTCAAATGCGGTCGGGATGGCGATTGCACAGAAATATCTGGCCAGTTTCTTCAATAGGGATGGTTTTCCGGTTATCGATTACAAAATCTACGTCATCGCCAGTGACGGCGATTTGCAGGAAGGTGTGGCATCGGAAGCCTGCTCGTTGGCGGGACATCTGGGACTGGATAATCTGGTCGTTGTTTACGACGATAATCACATCAGCATTGACGGAGTGACTGAGCTTTCGTTTACCGAAGACAGGGCAAAGCGTTTCGAGGCGTACGGCTGGAATGTGCAGGATGTCCCCGGTGACGGCAACGATATGGCTTCTTTTGAGAAGGCGATGGGAAATGCACTAAATGAAGCAGCACGGCCGTCAATGATTAAGCTTCGCACGCATATCGCTTACGGCAGCCCTAATATGCAGGATACGGCCAAAGCTCACGGCGCTCCTTTAGGCGACGATGAAATCGAGCTGATTAAGGAAAATTTCGGCTGGGACCCGAAGAAGAAATTCCATGTCCCTGCAGAGGTCAAGGCTCATATGGGTAAAGTCCTTGACAAAGGTCAGGAAGCCGAAGCGATCTGGAATAAAATGTTTGACAGTTATGCCAGGAAATATCCCGAACTGGCCGAGCAGTTTCAGGATGCTGCGACCGGTAAGCTTCCTGTCAATCTTGATGACGTTATTCCCAAATTCAAGGCGGGCGAATCGATGGCGACACGCAAGGCCTCCGGTATGGTGCTCGCAGCGGTCATGCCCAGGCTCCCGATGATGATGGGAGGCTCGGCGGACCTGACGCCCTCGAATAATACAAGCTGGCCGGATGCAAAAGACTTCCAGAAAGACGCTCCTGACGGCAGGTACCTTCGCTTTGGAATCCGTGAGCATGCGATGGGCTCAATTCTGAACGGCATTTCCGTCAGTGGCTTAGCCAGGGCGTACGGCGGGACATTCCTGGTCTTCTCCGATTATATGCGAGGTGCCGTACGAGTGGCGGCGATTTCAAAGTATCCGAGCATATTCGTCTGGACCCACGATAGTATCGGTGTCGGCGAGGACGGCCCGACCCATCAGCCTGTTGAGCAGTTAGCGGCATTGAGGGCGATACCGAATCTGATAGTATTCCGCCCCGCCGACGCCAACGAGACCGCCCAGGCGTGGAAATATGCGATGGAGCATAGAGATGGTCCGGTCGCCCTGCTGCTGACAAGACAGGGACTTCCCGTGCTGGACCAGGATAAATACGGCTCGGCGGAAAATACATGCAAAGGTGCTTACGTTCTTCTCGAAGTTAAAAAGCCCGATGTGCTGCTATTGGCCGGCGGCTCGGAAGTATCGGTCGCACTTTGTGCCGCAGAAGCCCTTGCCGGTGAAGGTATAAAGGCACAGGTTATCAGCATGCCGTCGTGGGAGCTGTTCGAGAAACAGGACCAGGCCTACAAGGATTCGGTGCTTCGGCCGAATGTCAAGGCAAGAGTCGCCGTCGAAGCGGGTGTGGAGCTTGGCTGGCACAAATACATCGGCGATAACGGCATTTTCATCGGCATGTCTTCCTTTGGTGCATCGGCACCGGCGAAAGTCTGCTTCGAGAAGTTCGGCATTACAACCGAGGCTGTTGTCAAAGCGGCAAAAAAATCAATAGCAAAAAGTAAATAAATATATGCTTTTTGTCATGCTGAACAAAGTGAAGCATCTGGGCAACGAATGAAGAATTGTCAGCGGAAGAAAATATAATTCGCAGGTCAGATCCTTCGCCCCCCGCCATCCCTTAGGGACGCAGCGGCGGGGGCTCAGGATGACAGACGGAGGGTGATGAACAAGTGCAATAACACGTCAAAATACAGTTTGAATGTGCCACACATTTTTTCTTATACATTTTTCTACCTTTGACCGCCCGGATTAATGAGGTTAAAATGATGTATAATAAACAGCGGGCAGGACGAATTATAGCTGTAGTTATCGAAAGGAGAATAAGGTCCGATGAACGATATTCGAATCTTTACAACGCCGATTCTGGATGGGATCAGAATCAGGGAATACAAAGGCTTTGTGATTGTGCGGAATGTTCGGGCGGTCAATATCATCCGTGATTTCTTTACATCATTTCGTGACATCTTCGGCGGGCGCTCGGACTCGTACCAGGAAGTGATGAAGCTGATGCAGGAGGATGTTATCGCAGAAGCGAAGGCCGAAGCGATGAGATTAGGCGCCAACGCTATCGTCGGTTTTAATCTCGACTATGATAACGTTGGCTCTAAAAACAAATCCCTTTTGATGGCCTCTGCCAAAGGCACTGCAGTCGTCATAGAATAAACAGTGTTGGCATAGCAGGTTTGTGCTAATATGTATTTTGCAGAACATTAGTTATCAGAAAAGATGAGGCAATAGTTATGGATAAGCTATATGAAAATTCAGAGACGGGCTGCTGCCCGCGGTTTAATCCGGAACCCTGGGATGAAAAGGAAGTCACTTTCCAGGACAAGTTGTTTGTCAAAGACCATGTCAGAAGTTTCCTTCATATCCCCCTGAACTTCGGCAAAGTGATGGTCCGGAATATGGAGAAGATCCAGGCCGCCGATGCCCTTGAGCCGGAGCCGGTGTTGCTTTCGGATGAGAAATCGCTCTGGGGGGCGGATATTTATATTGCAGTAGCTAAAGATGTGCCGGACTCGGAGATGGTGAAAATATCCGGGACGTTTCTCACGAAGGTTTTCGAAGGGCCGTACAAAGACATCAGGAAATGGGTTGAAGAGATGAAGGCCTATCTCGAATCTAAGGCCGCAAAGATGAAGAAGATGTATTTCTTTTATACGACCTGTCCGAAATGTGCCAAGTTCTACGGCAAAAATTACGTAGTTATCCTGGCACAGATTTAAGTCACGAATCCCGGAAAAATTCGAAAGGAGAGAATCCCCACGTCTTCCTATCGGAAGACAGGAGTGGGGGCTAAATAAAGATTATGTTTGGTAACTATGCAACAGCGATAACGATACTGTTTATTATCTTTGCTGCCGGTGTGGCGGCCTTTGTCAGAAAGAGAAGCAGGGACAAGTGCCTCAGAGATTTCGAGCAGAACATGGTGACACTGGAGGATAAGACCGGCAAGACCATCTGGGGCAAATTGCGAGTAGAAAATACCGGCTTAGAATTTGTTTATCGGGACAAACACAAAGACGAAGATGGACACGAGGAGGCCAGCTATATTCTCTATAAATATGAGTATCCAAATATTGGATCTGTGATTCGTTTCCACGATGAGCTTGGCGAAGAAAATAAAAAGAAAAGAGAGCAGGAACTGGAAAGGACGTATCATCCCAAATGGGGCCGGAGGCTAAAAAGGAGATTACTCAACGTTTTTCGAACAATCAAGGACTCGATTGTGGAGATCGTTAATCTGCTGATTAGCCAGGCAAAAAAAGCCACACCAGCCGGCAAGGTGCTTAGCTCTCAGGATAAATATGTCACCCAGATGAAACAGGAGATGATGGGCTCGGTAGGGACTTCCTTTGAGCCTTTACTGGAAAGATATATCGGCCAAAAGGTTGTACTCGAGATGATTAAGGCCGACAAAATACTCGAATACTGCGGCGTGTTAAAGGAATATACGGCGGAGTTCATTGAAATTATGGATGTCAATTACGCGGTCAAGCAAGGCGAGCCGACCCGCAAGGCCGACCTTGTCGTACCTCGCAAACTCGGCCTGGTCCGACATCTGGGAGAGTAATCTTGTATTTTGGATAGAAAAAGAAACCACAAAGATATGATCAATAATCAATTTAACTTACGGGGTAGCACCTTCGAGCCAATATTCAGCCAAAATCAGCAAAAATTATGGTATTTTAATCCGATTTGCTATAGCCAACTTATGAAGTGTACCATCATATTGTTTTCTCTGATCAAGAGGTAGGTAAGAGTAGTTGTGGCCGAATACTTGCCGGGGTATCTCTATTAAAAAAGGATGTTTCGAAATGATTATCTTGTAATACGGTGGGTTATACCCTGGCCCAACAAACAATTGTTCTAATGTAACAATGCTTTTAGTTGTTACTTCAGAATAAAAAATGTGGCCAAAGGTTGAAGCAATTTCTGGGTTCTTGACAAAATAGCCTCTGTGTTCCGATATAAAATCCTGCCTTTTCCCCTTGCCATAACGAATAAAGTTTCGAATCGGCTCAAAAATCGATTCCGATCCCAGATGCCCAATTTCATTGAAGGCAAGATAATAATGAAAGGCTATTTTTACTATTGCTCTAAATCGCCGTTCATCCCAAGTGGTTTGGCCACTTGTTTTGACAGTTCCTACAAAAGGATCGATATCTTCGGCCATTTCTTCGCTTTTATATAAACCACATTCTTTTAGAAGATCAAAAATTCTGTCAACTTGGTCGTTACTCTGCATCCGAGGCCAGACCTTTGTAGGATTTTTTACTTTTGATGAAAGGATTAGTTTTTTCAATTTTTCTGCTGTCAGAGAATCGGGGTCTTCCAACACGATACATTCTTTTTCTCCTTTCGAATTGCTAATTTCGATATGAGGTGTGATTTGACAGTTTTTTTCATCTCCTAAAGGTTCAACGCGCATTTTGTAATCGGTGCCGGGATAGTTGATTTCCATTTTTATTGGCTCATGTCCAGCATGTCTTCTTCTAAATGGAGAGGTGTGATTTTTGTGCCTACCTTTAATTCCGCCTCGTGTCCTATGATAATTGAACGACCGGATAACTCAGCCATTCGCCCAAAG
>CAZFOQ010000090.1:0-17867 GCA_964520535.1 uncultured Pirellulales bacterium
AGACGTACATGGGACTGATTCCTAACGGGCTGAGCGCGATGGAACATCCCGATTGGGGCGGCTGGGGCGGCCGTTTTAAGCGCGCCCCCGGCTCTGAAACACAATGGATAGACTTGGAATCCAACCTTAATCCTGACACGCTAGGGGCTACCATCTGCCGCTGGGCGCCGGAATTTCAAAACGACTATCAAGCGCGTATGGATTGGTGCGTTAGAGAGTTTAACGAGGCGAACCATCCTCCACAACCCGTACTGAATGGTGATAAGTCGCTCCAGCCCGTGGAGATCACCGCAAAGCCCGGCAAGCGCATTGCGCTCGATGCGACTGGCAGCAGTGACATGGATGACGGCGATACGCTTTCCTACGAATGGAGACCCTATCCTGAGGCCGGAACCTATAAGGGCCAGGTCGATATCGAGAATGCAAACAATATAGAGGCCAGTCTCGTTGTCCCAAAAGATGCCTCAGGGACGACGCTGCATGTATTGCTGGTTCTTAGGGATAATGGTGCCCCGCAGCTGACACGCTACAGACGGTTAGTGATCGAATGCGAGTAGGGTTTAAGGCGCTATCGGAAGGAGGGTTCCCGCTGTTCACCTGTTTCCCGTTGGTTGTTGAATCTTGGTCGCGTAATGGAGCAGCTGATTTTGGTACTTGATATATTGACGACAATTATTTAAACAGGAATCCTGAGGTTACAAACGATAATTGGAAAGGAGTTTTTCCTTTAAAGGCACATACGACTTGTGCCCACCGAAACGGAGCACGGTAACATGAAAGAGAAAAACACGAATAGCAGAGGAGTAACTATGAAACACATCAAGACGAGTGCAATCGCCTTGCTGGCGATCGTTGGAGTGATGGCGTTCAGTCCGAGCGCATTATAGCCCTTATCAATTGAAAGGAGAAGCAAATGGAGTTGTCAGGAAACATGAAAAGTGTTGTACGATTGACATTGGTGCTTTGGATTTCATTTGTCGTTTCAATAAACGCTGCAAATCGCGTCAAACCACGCGTTATTGCCACCACCGATGGTGAATTGGATGACCGCAGCTCGATGGTCCGGTTCTTGATGTATGCATCGGACTACGACATCGCGGGCATCGTTCAGGTTAATGGTGTTCAGAAAGACGGGCATAGCAAAGATAAGTGGGTTGAAAAGTTAATCGAACAGTATGACAAGTGTCTACCGAATTTAAGAAAGCATCGCCCGGACTATCCGGATGCGGCTTATCTTTTGAGCGTGCTGAAGGTCGGCAATGAAAACAGACATGACTTGAGAAAGGCTCCACCTCTTCTTTCGGACAGCGAGGGAGCGCAGCTCATCATTAGTACACTTCTGGATTCCGATCCCCGTCCCGTACACATCCTTGCCTGGGGCGGCGCCAATACTCAGGCTAACGCCTTGTGGCAAATAAAGGAGAAGTGCTCCGCCGAACAGTACCAGAGAGCGGCGACGAAAGCCCGGCTTTACTGCATCTGGTTCCAGGACGGCGGCGGTAAGTGGATCGTAGAAAACCTCCCTGAAATCAAAATTTTTGAGGCCGGTGCTCCGGAACATAACGGCAGTTGGCGATACGTCTGGGACTACATGAGCGTCGATCTAAAATACAAGGGTAGAATGAGCAAGAATCCCAAGGAACTTCAAAAAATCATGGATACACCCTGGCTGATGGAAAATGTAAAGCAGAGACATGGCCCGCTCGCGGCGGCGTATCCTCAGGACTATACCAGCGAAGGCGATACACCCTCGTTCATGCCGCTTATCGACAATGGACTCGAGCAGCATGTGGATTACACCTTGGGTGGTTGGGGTGGACGCCCCATCTACGCGAAAGGGAATTACATGCAGGATAGCGCGGATGAGAACAACGGAAAACCCGACCTTCATTACACGTTTCAGCGTTGGCTTCCGGCTGCTCAAAACGATTGGGCAGTCCGGGCTGATTGGTGCGTGGCAGACTCCTATTCGAAAGCAAACCACCAACCTGTTGCAGTAGTAAAAGGTGAAATCGTTCGCGATGTCTCTGTTGGACAGACCGTTGTTTTAGATGCCTCACCATCGACAGATCCCGACAACAATGCTTTATCATATCACTGGTGGCAGTATCACGAAGCCGATAGTGCCACGGCAAAGCTGACTATCGACAAAAATACCTCGGACAATGCATCATTTGCCGTTCCCAACGAACCTTGCAAACAATTGCATGTGATTCTTGAAGTAACAGACAATGGAATACCGCAGCTCAAATCATATCAAAGGGTGGTTTTTAACATTACAGATGCTGTAAAGAATTAGTAAAATGCTTCCTCTTTAACGGCTATCGGGTTGGATGGTGTTGATCGTACGTTGCCAAAAGTAAAGATTTGTTTATCCTTTTATATCTGGAGTCATCATGAAAACACAATGGTTAGTGGCAGGGTTGTTGAGTATTGTTATGGTTAATTTGACGCTGGGACAGTACGATCTGGCAACCGGATTTCGTAAGCCACCGGCTTCGGCGCAGCCGCATACCTGGTGGCATTGGATGAGTGGCAATATTACAAAGGAGGGGATCACCGCCGATCTGGAGTCGATGGCGCGGGTAGGTATTGGCGGGGCTCAGATATTCAATGTGGGGAAAAAGGGTAGTACGGATATCCCGGCAGGACCGATCGAATACATGACTCCGGCGTGGCTGGATCTGGTGTTGCATTCCGCACGCGAAGCGGAGCGTTTGGGTTTGGAGCTCTGCTTTCATAACTGTGCTGGTTGGACCAGTAGCGGCGGACCGTGGATCACACCGGAACACTCCATGCAGAAGGTGGTTTGGAGTGAGATGGAAGTAGCCGGTCCCGTCGCGGAGACAATCGAATTCCCCCAGCCGCTCAGCCCGATGAATTATTATCGCGATATCGCAGTGCTGGCGTTTCCCACGCCCAAGAACAAGACCTTTCGTATTGCCGATGTGAAGATCAAGGCGGGATTCAGCCGTCGCTATAATCTGCAGCCGGAGCCAGGGCTGGTTCCGAACGACGCTGTTATCCCGATGGAAAGCATTATCGATTTGACCGACAAGCTGGATGAGAAGGGAGGGCTTGCCTGGCAAGTGCCTGCGGGTCATTGGACGATACTGCGCATAGGGCATACGAGCACGGGTAAGACCAACCACCCGGCGCCTGAATCGGGGCGGGGTTTGGAATGCGACAAGCTGAGCCGGGCGGCGTTGGATATGCATTGGACCGAGGGTGTGCAGCCGGTACTGGACAAACTCGGGCCGCTGGCTGGTAAGGTGCTAAACAATATTCTGGTCGATAGTTACGAGGTTAAGCTCAACAACTGGTCGCCGCGAATGCGCGACGAATTCCGCGGTCGGCGTGGCTATGATCTCTGGCTTTATCTGCCGGCGCTGACTGGACGGGTAGTGGCCGACGGGGCCGTAACAGAACGGTTCTTGTGGGATTTCCGCCGCACCATCGCCGACCTCATCGCTGACAACTACTATGGCTATTTTGTGGAAAAGTGCCATGCGCAGGATTTGCTCTGTTCGGTCGAACCCTACCATGGTCCGTTCGAGTGTATGGCGGCGGGCGCGCAGGCCGATATCATTATGGGCGAGTTCTGGGTAAACGGCGGAATGAGCGACACGCTTAAACTGGCCGCCTCCGCGGCCCATACCCACGGCCAGACGCTTGTCGGGGCCGAATCGTTTACCTCGAGGCCGACCAGGGGACGCTGGCTAAATCACCCGGGCTCGCTCAAGAGTCTGGGCGAGTTGGTCTGGTGCAGTGGTGTCAATCGTTACATCTTCCACCGCTATGCCCATCAGCCCTGGTTGGACAAGTTTCCCGGCATGACCATGGGCCAATGGGGCAGCCATTTCGAGCGCACCAACACATGGTGGGAGCAAAGTCAAGCCTGGATGGCCTATATTGCCCGCAGTCAGTTTCTATTGCAACAGGGGCGATTCGTGGCGGATGTTTTGTTCTTCGCGGGTGAGTCTGCTCCCAACGGCACAGTCAACGATCCATCCTTACGTGCGGCCGGATATGACTTCGATGTCTGCGGCACCGATTTAATCGATGATTTGCGTGTGGCTGATGGGATGGTGGTGCTGCCCTCGCAAATACGCTACCGGGTGCTGGTATTGCGTGACACCCGGTTCATGAGCCCGGCACTGGCCGTCAAAGTACGCGATCTGGTGCGGGCCGGGGCCACGGTGATCGCGCAACGGCCCGATTGTTCACCCAGCCTGACCGGCTATCCCCAGTGCGATGCCCAGGTGCAGGCGCTCGCACAAGAGGTATGGGGCGATCCGGGTGCAACGGTTGGTAAGCGTTCGTTCGACAAGGGAAAGATTGTCTGGGGTCATACGCCACTGGAGGTTCTCAAGGAGTTGTCTGTCGTCTCCGATTGCGCAGCGCTGGATCCGAATGTCAATTTGGCTTACATCCACCGGGTAGTCGATGACAGCGATATTTATTTTGTCTGTCAGCAGGGCGCAACATCGAAGATGGTAGACTGTTTCTTCCGCGTGACCGGTAAAAGGCCGGAGCTATGGAATCCGGTGACAGGCGCCATGCAATCGGCCGGCTTGTGGAAGACCGATGAGCAGGGAACACGCGTGACCCTACCCCTGGAGCCGCAGGGATCATGGTTTGTTGTCTTCCGTAAACCACTACATACGAGTGCAGTGACCTTTACGGCTTTACACAATGAGACCCCCGCCCCGATTGAAACACTATTGCCAAAACCGCAACGCAAACTGGAGATCATAGCGGCCTCCTATGGTGTCCTCAACTGCAATGGCAAGGGAATGGTGGACGTAACCGAAAAACTGACGGCCCAGATTAAAAATAACCGTTTAGAGGTAATCGCCTCCAACAACCTTGCCGGTGATCCTTTGCAAAATGTCGTGAAAACACTGTATGTCAACTACGAATACGATGGTAAGGCAAATCGTGCCCAGGTAAGCGAAGGAAAGCAACTAGTCCTGCCTCCTCAGGGTTTTCCGGCTGGTCGGCCCTTGCGGATCGTGATGGCCGGTTACGGAAAGTTGGAGGAGGGCCGGGACTGGCTTGCCGCACGCAAATCGGTCGATGTTACTGCGCAAGTGAGCGCAGCAGTCAAGGATAACTCCCTGCGCATCAAAGCCAACAATGAGCTGGTGGACAAAGATCCTGCCTACGGAATACAAAAGCAGTTGCGCGTGTGCTACCAGCTTGGCAGCGAGACCTGCGAAGTGACCGTTTCCGAAAACCAGGAACTACGGTTACCCGAACCCCTATGGCTGCCGTCGCCGTGGCTACCGGTAATAACGGGCCGGGGTCAGGGCGTGCAGATGGTCGTTTGGGACAAAGGCTGCTATCGCTTACAGACGTCGGCCGGCGCCGAAAAGCGTGTTTCGGTAGATTCTCTGCCTGCGCCGATAGTTCTGAATCAGCCTTGGACAGCGACATTTACACCTGGTTGGGGCGCACCGGCCCGTATCGAACTGCCGCATTTGATCGACTTGACAAAGCATGCCGATCCGGGCGTCCGTTATTATTCGGGTACAGTCACCTACCAGACGGTATTGCATCTGCCGCACACCTTCGTGCAAAACGTGGATCGCCTCTGTCTCGATCTGGGCCGGGTGAAGGTTCTGGCCGAGGTCATTGTCAATGGGACAAATCTGGGAATTCTCTGGTGCGATCCTTTCCGTGTTGATATCACCGCCGCGGCTCAACCCGGTGACAACATCCTTGAAATCCGCGTGACCAATCTCTGGGTCAATCGCCTGATTGGTGATGAACAATACCCGGACGACAGCGAATGGAACGGCAAACCACTTAAGGCCTGGCCTACCTGGCTGCAAGAAGAAAAACCACGTCCCTCATCGCAACGACTCACCTTTACCACCTGGAAGCACTGGACGAAAGATGATGCACTGCTGCCTTCGGGTCTATTGGGACCGGTTTATATACGGGCCGGTAAGCGTATCGAGGTTGACCGGTAGACAAATTCATTCCGGGCAGCGACGACCAAGGGCGGTTATGGGTCAACGGGCAACTGGTCTGGATCAGCGCAAGCCGACACAAGGACTGGACGATCGGCGAAGCCCTGAGGCGCGTTTATCTGTCGGCTGGTCGCAATCGAATCCTCTACCGGGTCGAAAACGGCCACGGCGGCATGGCATTTTCGTTATGCCTATTCCTTGATGATCAGAGCTGAGTGTGGAAAATGAGGAAATTGTTCATTCCTCCGGAAAACGTTACGGAATACTGAACAACTGATCGTAGATAAAAACCAGCCACACACAAACTCACTAACATTTTAGAAAAAGGAGACTATTGTGAAACAGAATTTATTAGGCACTGCCGGAAGCACATTCGCACTTGCAGTCATTATGATTGCTGCAGTTGCAAGTTATGGACAACCGGTTACGCCCGTAACGATTCCCGATGGGTATGCGACACAAAATGGCGGCACTACCGGCGGGGGCAGTGCAACACCGGTAACAGCGCAAAGATATCAGGATCGTAACTCCTAACGTGCTGGACTATGCGGGCGACATCTTTGGCCTCCACTCTAAAATTCTCCACATTCCATGATAGAACGCTAAATCGAGCCATTTTGTTACTCCTTCTGTATACCCATTTTTTGCACTACCCAAGAAACGAAACGTTAATTTTGTGAACCGGGATTTCCCGTGATAACACACCCGCTTAATTACACTGCTTAGTCTCAATATTTAAAGCGATTCTGAACAGATGAATATTGATTGCAAATTTTGTGATTTCTCACCCCCACAGTTGCACAGCCTATCAGAAAATCGCACTAAGCGGCTTTACTCCCTGTATTGCACCAGGATTTGTTGCCTTAGCTATTGTCGTATTTCTGTAATCTTTGCGGCAAAAATAACGAAAAAATCATTTAGAAGGCAGCACTTTCATCTTACAAAGACAAAAACACAACAACGATACGTTCGGAATTGATTATAAAGGCCGTAGCTATGGACAAACAGGCAATTCCCAAGTATCGCAAACAAGCAGGCAAATTCTTTGATTGTGCATTCGTGAGCTGGAAAGGTACCTCTGCAATGTGGGCCGGATTAAATTATTTGTTGCAATGCTTTTTTCCAACCTTCGTAAAAACCGGCCACTTTTTCTTTCTCTGGGCCGGGAGAAAATTCTCTTTTATTGAGATTGAGGTGTTTCAATTGATCAATATCTTTAAAAATTCGCTCTCGAAGACCGGCTAAATAGGTGGCGCCGAGTGCAGAGACTTCTTCCAGGCCAATGTTCACAACTTCGGTTTCCAAAAGGTCGGAGAGGAACTGCATCACAAATTGATTAGCCGTGATTCCACCATCGGCCTTGAGTTCTTCTAATTTGATCCTGCTATCCTGCTCCATGGCAGCGATAACATCCTTGATCTGGTAGGGAATCGATTCCAGGGCGGCCCGAACGATGCGGTTTTTATCACATCCCAAAGTCAATCCAAAAATCGCCGCTTTCGCATCCATTTTCCAATGGGGAGCTCCCAAGCCGCTAAAAGCAGGGATCAGATATACGCCATGATTACTTTCAACGGCAAGGGCCATTTTTTCGGTGTCCCGACTCTCGGGAAAAAGTCCAAGTTGATCACGCAGCCAATTGATCGTCGCTCCGCATGTCACAATAATCCCCTCCAGGGCATAATCAACTCTGTCGGGCATACTCCAGCAGATAGTGGCCACTATACCCTCTTTCGATTGAATTCTTTTGGAACCGGTATTCAGCAGGATCGAAGAGCCGGTTCCCATGGTTGCTTTTGCCGTGCCGGATGAGAAGCAACCTTCTCCAAAAGCAGCGGCGTGGGAATCACCGATCATCGCTGATATGTTGACCTTATTTGGTAATAGTCCCGCAAAGTCGGATTGGCCGTATGGGTAAGAAGAAGATTGGACTTGAGGATGATTAAGATTTTTCAGTTTAAAATTCTCCAAGAGATATTGATCCCATTGGAGATCATTGATATTGAAAAATAAGGTACGGGAAGCATTCGTATGATCGGTGCAATAACATTGGCCTTCGGTGAGCTTGAACAGAAGCCACGTATCAACGGTTCCAAAATAGGCCCGGCCCGCACCAACGGCATTTTTTATATCGGGATTGTTTTCATAGAGCCAGATCAGTTTGGTCCCGGAAAAGTACGGATCGATAATCAGGCCCGTTCTGCTTTTGACTTCATTTTCCAGATTTGAACCTTTCAGACGGTTGCAGATATCCACCGATCTTTTACACTGCCAGACAATCACGTTGGAAAGAGGCCGTCCCGAATCATCCCAGAGAACAAATGTCTCTCTTTGATTCGAGATACCACAGCACGCAATATCATCCAGTTGTCTCGAAGCATTTGCGGTGAATTCCTTGAGACATTGCTCCAGAGAGCAGAGGACGTTTTGATATATTACAAGAGGGTCCTGCTCAACAAAACCCGGCTGTGGAAAATAGGACTTCAATGGCTCGGTGGCTTTGGCGATGATCTCGCCTTTGGAGTTGAAGATGACGGTTTTCGTGCCGCTGGTTCCCTGATCGATTGTCAGGATGTAGCTGTCACTGGTCACAATTGTTCCTTTGTTACAAATTAGCGTTATTTCTTATCGATTCAAAAGGGCCTGTGCGGTTCCAGCCAGCCCTTGCGCACTGATGCCGTAATGGCTAAAGATATCCGGCTGACTGCCGGTTATTGTATATTCATCCGGCAAACCAACAATCTTAAAGGGGATGCTCATACCGGCTTCCATTAAAACAGCGGCACACGCTTCGCCTAATCCGCCGGAGATCCTGTGTTCCTCAACCGTTATCATTGCCCGGGACTCAGATGCCGCATGCAGAACCGCCTCAGTATCCAGTGGTTTGAGAGTGTGCATACTGATGACACGACAGGTGAGTCCTTCCTTTTCAAGTTTCTTGCCCGCCATAAAGGCGTGATAAACAGTTTCACCCGTGGCGATAAACGTGATATCCGAACCCTGCCGGACGGTGATGGACCTACCCACTTCGAATTTCGTCCGGGGGGAATGGAGATGATACATCGGGCGTTTGCCGAATCGGATATAAACCGGATGCGACATCGTCGCCGCCGCCTTGATTGCTTCGGCTGTTTCGAAATTGTCTGCCGGGACAACGATGGTAATATTATTGATTGCTCGAAACACCGCCAGGTCGTGGGTGGAATGATGAGTTGAGCCTAAGGCACCGTAGCTTACTCCGGCACTGATCCCGATGAGTTTCACTGGGTAGTCTGAATAACAGACATCATTCTTAATTTGTTCCAGAGCACGAGCCGTCAAAAAACATGCCGGCGAAACAGCGTACACGATCTTACCCGTCGAGGCAAGACCTGCAGAGATCCCGACAAGATTCTGTTCGGCGATTCCCACTTCGACAATCTGTTCGGGAAAACGGGCGGCAAAAGGCGATAATTTTCCCGAACCACGTGAGTCACTGGTGACTGCAAGGACGTTTTTATCATTCTCTGCCAGAGATACCAAAGTCTCCGAGAAAACCTCAAGGTTCGCTTTGCCTAATTCTTTGCCCGCCTCAAATTTCATAATTCTAATTCCGCCAAAAGCTTGTCTAATTCTTCTTGCGCCTGTTGGTATTGCCGGTCGCTCGGGACATGGTGGTGCCATGTATGATCGTTTTCGATAAAGCTGATTCCTTTGCCTTTGATGGTATTTGCAATGACCATGTTCGGTTTGCTTGCCTCGAAAGGACTCGCACTCAGGACGTCCGTCAGAGCTGAGATGTCGTGGCCGTCAACGGTTTCAACATGCCAGCCGAAAGCCCGGAATTTTTCCCCCAGCGGCTCGATACCGCAGACATCTTCTGTTCTGCCGGTTATCTGAAGGTTATTCCGATCAAGAATCGCCGTCAGATTGTCCAGGCCATAATGCTTTGCGATCAAAAAAGATTCCCAGTTCGAGCCTTCGACCAATTCGCCATCCCCAAGAAGAACATACACTTTGTAATCGGCCATGTCTTTCTTGGCTGAAAGGGCAACACCGATACCAAATGCCAGGCCATGGCCCAGGGCCCCTGTATTGTGCTCGATGCCGTTGACTTTCCGGGTTGGATGACCGACGTAATGCGAACGATATTGGCAGAGTGTTTCGAGCTCTGATTCGGTGAAAAAACCTCTGTCCGCCAGCACGACATAAAGGGCTTCCACCGAATGTCCCTTACTCTGAATGTATCGATCGTGTTTTGGATCATTAAAATTTTCCGGCGAAACATTCAGAATGCGGTTGTATAACACATTCAAAATATCTATACAGGACAGACTTCCGCCTGTATGACCGGCATTTGCTTTTTTGATATATTCAAGCAGTTTTTTCCGGTAGTAAATGGACTTCTTTCTGAGTTCGTCGTCAGTCACAATTCGCTCCAAACTGGTATACAATGAACATTCATCTTCTTATCAACAGATTCCCAACAAACGATGTCAATATTCTCGGGATGACTCATGCCAATAAATATCCCATTTCAAATATTTTACCACGGCCTCATATAATGCTTCGGCACAATGCGTTCGCGTCATGGCTACATGATGCTCGAAACCATTCCGGCATAAATAGGCTAAAAGTTTCCGAAGCTTTGGGACTTTGCAGACGGCAATCCCTCCATCCATATCAAAGGGATCGTTGGTGAATTCTCCTTCACCAAGATACGACTTGATCTGACCTTTCACATCATCGGTCGAAATCCGAAAATAGGTCATGAGGCCCGGAGCGACATGTCCCTTGATAGCACCGAAACACTTTTCCCTGCCAATGGTCTCACCCAGTACATCAAGCTCGGATATCTCAATATCGCCTTCCATGAAACTCTTCGGATAGTTGCTGCAATGAGTGCAGACACATTTATTTCTTTCTTTGCCGTAATTGTTGTTCCAGTCCAGAAAGCCGGGAATTTTTCCCGAGGCAAGTAACAGTGCATACATCGACACCGCACCGGCAACATCCACTTCGCAGGCACTGGGCATATGCTTTTCTCCCATCAGTGACATCGATAGACAGGCGGCACAGCCGTAATTGTCCTGTATGGAAGTCCAGCATTGAACCGCACTGGCATTCAGCTCATTTCCCGCCATCCAGTCATCAATAACAACCGAGAGTTTCGCTTGCTTCAGGACGCTTTCCTCCTTGATATGACCAGGAATATTCCCATAGTCTTTGATTTGAGAGAGTTTCTGTTGTACTTTAGCTGCTTTGTTATCGAGTGCCTGCGCTTTTGAGATAATTTCAGACAGATCCACCGTCACAATGGTGATTCCGGAATTCTGCAAGAGTTTCTCACTAAACCGGACCGTTTGAAAAGCAGCCGGTCTGGCACCAATTGCCCCGATCCTTGCGTTTCTCAATCCTCTAACAATCCGGCAGATACGGGTAAAATAGTCAATGTCTCTTCCAAACAGATCCCCGTCAATATCGCACGTGTGTTCCGAGGTGTCGGTGAACGGAATGCCGTATTGATACAGATTGTTGCACACCGACAACTTGCCGCAAAATGCGTCCCGCCTGCCCTGCACATCGACCGCATCCAATCGATCATTACAAGCCTGCACAAGAACAGGGACATTCAACCTGGCTAAGTCAAGGGTCTGTACCACTCCCAGCTCGTCACCGAAATTCGGCAGGACCACGATAATGCCATCGATATCATCTTGTTTCTGCCTGAACAACTCGGCACATTTGCGTGCATCGGCAAGTGTCTCAATGGCACCGTGGGACGTGGCGCTTTCAGAAAGAATCACACTCGAATAGCCTAGTGATTCAAGTTTATCCAACAATTGTTTCCTTCCTTGTTGCGCTAGCTTCGGATTAAAAAAGCCCCTTGTCCCGACAATCAGGCCAAACGTCAATTTCTTCTTGATCATATTCATAGCCGTAGTTCCCAACTAAAATCCATTATTGCTTTTTCGTATTAAACTTATCAATACCAACCGCCGGAAGCATCACACAACCTTTACTAATCTTCTGCCAAAAGGGCAAAACCTTCAATATTACCAATCCGCTGTTCAGAACGCCGATTACCAAAGCTCCCGGAACAACGCCAAATTTCGTATTGAGACTATAATACGCGTCTTGACATTCTATCATTGGAAATTCCAAAATGCAAATAACATCAATCGTCTGGAACCGATCCGGGGCTTGCCTTGACTTCGTTATATATAGCTTCGATTAGTCTGGCCTGGCTTTGCTCAAATTCACTCCGGACTTCTTCTAAGCTTTTTTCCTGAGCAATTAATGTTTTGACTTTTTGCTGCAGTTGCTTCATCTGCTCAATATGCTTTTTCACTGCGGCCCGGTCGATGATTTCACTATGCCCGCTGCAGAACTTCTCGGCATCTATCGATTCAAGCATTTTGGTTAATGTTTTGACATGCTCAAAGGAATTGCCGCCTTTATAGGAATGGATAAGCTGTGCCCTTGTGACAAATATCTGGTCCCCGAGAAATGCTGTTTTTTCTTCGGGAAAATAGACGACGATATCGCCGGTAGTATGTCCTGCGCCGAAGTACCAAAGCTGAACCTTCTTCGTGCCCAGGTGGAGAGCCATTTTATCCCTGAATGTCACCGATGGGACAAAAGGAGCAAATTCAGGTCTGTTCCATTGCGACTCGCTGCCGTTTCTGCCGGGGCGAAAGAAATCATTCCGGCAATTCTCATGGGCAATAAATATCACCATTTTGGGAAAATAGCGATTTCCAGAGATATGGTCACCATCGCTGTGTGTATTGACCAGATACTTTATCGGTTTGTCGGTGAGCTTGCCGATGCCCTGAATGACCTGATCTACCGATTCTTTGTCCTGCTTTGCATCAATCACGAGGACGGCGTTGTCGCCGATATATGCTCCACCATTCGCGCCGCGTCCGCCCATAATTTGATAAAGCCTGTCGGATATTTTTTGAAACTCGACAGGCTGAGGCGCCCTTTGCTGACCGAATGAATTTGACGCACATAAAATAAGCACCAGCGTGATAAAGAGTGTGATATTCTTTTTCATCAGAAAATCTCCTTCAGATTTGAGTGATTCCCAACTGTTATTTGTCCGATAAAATTTAATATATTAATGCTACCAAGCGTGTTTTTGTTCTTTCTGCTTTTTAGCTCCTTTTAAATTTTCTTAACCAAAATCCGCATCTGGCACCTCTCGAACCGATGAGTGCACGTTGAAGTAATCCTTCTTCTCAAATCCGAACGCCCCGGCGATAATGCTGCTTGGAAAGATTTCGCATTTGTTGCGATAGTCGCGGACGTTGCCGTTAAAGAACCGGCGAGCGGCCTGAATACGGTCCTCGGTATTAACGAGCTCCCGCTGGAGCTCCAGGAAATGCTGGTCCGCTTTGAGCTGCGGGTAGTTTTCCACGACGGCAAGAAGTTTTTTCAGGGCTCCGACCAGCTCGTTTTCACTTGTCGCCTGCTCATGGGCGGCTCCCTGCTGGGCCATGCACTGCGCACGCAGTTGGGTGACACGCTCAAAAATCTCCTTTTCGTGTGCGGCATATCCTTTTACGGTTGCTACCAGATTAGGAATCAGGTCGTATCGCCGCTTTAGTTCTGTGTCGATGTTGCTCCACGAGTCGCGGATGTGGTTTCGCAAGGCCACTAATGTGTTGTAAGTCAGGATAATATAAACGAACGGCAGCAAAATGATAATTCCGACGAATATAAGCACTTCCATAATAATCACCTCCGGGAAAACAGATAATCCGGCATAAGCGTCCTGATTTTGATGAGTCGATTCAGGTTCGGCTCGATATACTCCAGCGATAATCGGCGATTGAACGAAATCGCCAGCACGTTGCCCTCAACCTCGATGCTCAGGTCGCTATTCGATAAAAGATATTCAATCATACGGGCATTGCATACATCATAAGCGAACTTCTTGTCCTCGGAGCGGACACAGAACTTGCGGGAAAATTCATGCGACTCGAAATCAATATCATCATAACCGAGCGCCTGGCCTATCTTCGAGAAAAAACCCTCTTTACCTATAACCAGTTCCGGGAACGATACCGGCAGTTGCAGGATAAAAAACGAGAGGTAGTGATGGTGAGTATCTTTTCCTGAACCGGTTTTATAATGATAGTCAAACGCCGTGACATCATAGTCCTGGTATTTGCCACAGAGAACATTGAAGGCATAGCGATCCCTTCCATGGCGGAGTTTGTCCAAAAAGCGATAACGCCGGGGCATATCTCTGTCCTTTTCGGAATAGAAAATAAGGCCAAGTTTGGCCGCCAGTGCCATCATGGCCTGCCGGCGTTTCATGGCACTGAGATAGCCAAAGACCCCGATAACGATAAAGAGTGCAACAAAGCCAATGATAATCAGTGGTTGCATTTTCTATCACTCTAAAATATCCATTAATAATGTCCCCTTATAAATTATACAGCCGGCAGTGATTATAATCCGTTCGCCAATGATACGCAACTTATCTTAGAAAAACATCCTGCTATATAGTTAAATGCACATAAAAAATATTAAACATCACGATACTCATTAAAAAATATTGTGACTCCTTGCATATAAGGTGCCTTTAATGTAATAGTAGGCTGGAAGAAAGTCAGGATCAAACAGATTGCATGACTTAAGCCTGGATGGTAGAATTTTGCAAAGTAAAAGCAACCATTTGCCCGATAAAGTTAATAGGAAAATGGTTTTTATATGTAATTGTATGTAAAGGAACAATAAGTTATGAATTCTCTGAAATATATTTTATTTATTCTCTGCTTTTTTATGGTTGTTTGCGAGCCCGGCTGCGTGGTTATCCGTGGAGAACCTCATGTGTTTGAGGAGATTGAAATCGATATTGCCCCTCCGCCTCCGCCGGAGGTGGTTATTGTGACACGTCCTCCCCGGCCGAGCGGAATTCATATCTGGATTGACGGACACTATATCGTCAGTGTCGGCAGATGGGTCTGGGTTGAAGGGCACTGGGCGCGACCGGAACGCAGAGGGACGGTCTGGGTCCCGCCTCATACAAGGCGAAAGGGAGGCCGCTGGGGCTGGAGACCGGGACACTGGCATTAAAATACAATAACCGTTCCTATCCGGCTTACTTTTGGACCTTAAATGTGAGCCATCTAAGCAGTCGTTCTCGTCTCTGGAATTCATCGCTCTGGCAGCGGAGGGCAAAGCCTTCATCGGTTATTTCATATACGAAGTCCCGGCCGGTGAAGGGGTCCTTGGGCAGATAATCCGGCAGTTTCTCCGGCAGTTTCCCTGTTTTAGCGGCGATAAGATAAACCTCCACAGCAGCTTTAGTACTGTTTATCTGAGCCTTATGCCGAACCTGAGATTCAAATAGACGGTTAATGATACCACTTGAAATTCCAAATGTTGACGTCTCAAAAGCATATGCCTCAATCAATTCGTTGATAACTTTTTGCATTTCTGAAAGTTTCTGTTCATTTGTTATTTCACTATTTGCTATAAAGCCAAAGTTAATTTCCTTTCCCAAAGCATTGGAGAATTTTGTTAATAGCTCAATTGTATTGGGCACCGCAGACTTATCGATAATTTTTTGAATTTTGGCCAGTTTTTGTTCCTCTGTTAGTTCATTGTCCATCCCTGTTATAAGTCTGGCAATTTCTTCTCCTAATTCATCGTATATATCCTTTAACGACTTATAAAGGTCCAAGTTCGGGAAATATTTGGTAAGTTCCTCTATTTCAACACGCTGTTGCTCTGCACTTTTGTCACTATGTAATATTGCGAAAATTGAATCGAAATGACCTTGAATAGCTTCTATAGCATGAGATCTGATTTGCTCATCTGTCAGATCCCTGATGTTTTGCTGAGCTTGTTCATCATCCGCTACCTTTAGAAGCATACCTCTGAGTCTCACAATCGAAGATGATTGGACCATATCAATTTCAGCTTTTAAGTGTTCTTGTAAAGTTCTTTCAAGAAAAGGGGGTGCTTCCTGGAATATGGCAAGCTGGTCTTGAAGCCATGAAAGAATATCTGCATCGAGCGGCATGGTACTGAGAATGCTACGAATAGTTCTTAATGCCGTTCCATCGCAAGGACTCGACGATATATGTAATTTTGAATCATGACTGAGATGCCTGGCGATTCGTCGTAATGTCATACATCGTTCCAGAGCTGCGCGGTAATGGCCATCTGACGCGAGTATTAAAGCATCCACTGCAATAACATAATTAAGAGGCTGTACCTTTGCAACCAAAAAATTAACGTTGATTTGTGGTTTAGACCACACCCCCCAGGTACATTGTGGTATTCGGGAAGCGATTTCGGACATTTCCATCGCAGGCAACCAATGCCCAAGGAAAATTCTTATCTGTGTGTCCGGCTCGGCACCCCCATAAACATCATAAATCTTATTTAGAACAGTCTGATCGTGGTCAGGTTTTAACAACAATGCCTGGTAATAAAGTAGGGCTGCATTGTTATGATCCGGTATCATATCGTCTTCTATCCACGAATCGATTTCGGCGTTTCTTGTCTCATAAGCCTCCAGAGCTTTCCGATCTTTGTAAGAATAAATTTCTGAAGAACTTGAAGGGCGTCCCGTTCGCCCCACTGGGCCTACTCTTTTAGTCTGACTGGACGCTGCCTGGTTATTTCTTTTGGCTACATAAACTACCATCGCAGATAGTAGCAGAATTCCGCAAATCAGAAAAGTGAACTTTTTATTGAGATGGATCATATATGAACTCCTTTTTATTTTTTAGCCTCAAAGTCAACGAAAAAATCGCTATGTTTTACAAACACCATGAAGAAACGACTCCGAGACGATTGACTCTGATATATTATACGTATAATGACCTGAAATCATCAAAAATAATCAAGCCAAGCAAAGAAACTTGCAATAGATACCTGCGAGGTTATAATCACGGCGATTTAATAGATTCGGTTCTGGTGAAATATTTAAACTTTATAGAGAAGGGACAGACGATAATGGACAAACAAATCAGGATTATGCCTTGTTTGGATATGCAAAATGGCCGGGTAGTCAAGGGCGTACATTTTGTGGATATTCGTGATGCGGGTGATCCCGTTGAATGTGCGAAGGCTTATTGTAAGGCAGGCGCCGACGAGCTTGCCCTTTTGGATATTACGGCGACGGTTGAGAATCGACCGACCATGCTGGAGGTGGTGAAAAAAGTCGCCGAAGCGGCAACAGTTCCCTTTACCGTCGGCGGCGGAATTTCCGATGTCGCCTCGGCCGCAGCGGTATTAGAAGCCGGTGCGGATAAAATATCCACCAGCAGCGCCGCGTTTCGCAAGCCGGAGATTATCAAACAGATGGTCGATGAATTCGGCCCGGAGAAAGTCACCGTGGCCATCGATGTGGATATCAACGAATCTCTGCCGTCCGGCTATGAAGTATACATCGACGGCGGACGTACCGCGACCGGCGCCGACGCCATCGAATGGGCCAGGAAAGCCGACGGCTTCGGCGTCCCGGTCATCCTGCCGACCAGCAAGGCCGGGGACGGCGCCAAGACGGGATACGACCTTCCCGTGATCAGGGCGATGGCCGATGCCTGTTCGGCGGAAATTGTCGCTTCAGGCGGGGCCGGCACGTTGGAGCATTTTTACGAAGCAGTGGAAGCGGGAGCGAGTATTCTTCTTGCTGCTTCGGTGTTTCATTTTCATATCATCGATATACCGGAACTGAAGGAATATCTTCGATCTCGCGGTTTAAATGTAAAATAGAATGAAGTGAACAACCGGGATAATTCGGTAGCTAAATTAAACAAAAGCTTCAGTAAAAAATAGCAGCCATAAGGGAAATACTAACAAGACTAATGTGAATCCAACACCGAACGTATTAGTTTATATTTGTTGAGTCCATTTCCATAGACACTTTCCGGCGAG
>CAZFOQ010000091.1:0-10445 GCA_964520535.1 uncultured Pirellulales bacterium
TATAAATTGCTAAAGCTCGTTGCTTAGCGTTTTATTTTTTGGAAACTACAGTTACCTTCAGTTATACAATTTAAATCCTTCCCGGAAACAGGTGCTTTTTGGGTCGTAGAATAAAAAAAACAGCCATGCGAGTTGGAGTGATTTATGCACATAATTATTGGATGCAGCTTACTGAAAAGTGGCTATGGTCATCCCGACCATAGCCACTATTGCTTCAATCAAAGTAATTACTTTGAGCGACACAGCCCGCTGACGGTCAATCCAACCTCCTTGTTTTTTTGAATGTTCGATTTATTGTATATAGGAGACCTTACTTTCCATGCCACTTTCTCGCCACAAGGCAAGGTGATTAGCTGGTCCCCATCAGGTGTCGCTACTTCTTATTGCTTCACCCAGGTACCGTCTGGATTCAACTGATATGTGCCAGTTGGCGAATCGGCCTTACTGGCACCGGTCGCCTGGATCGTGGCAATACCGTTGCCATTAACCGCGGTAATTAGATAGTCATCCGACTCAAAATAGGTACCTTCGCAGTCGCTGTCGCCAAAACCCAATACTGCCCGTGTGGCTGCAACACCGAGGTTACTACCAGCAAGGGTTGCTGCCGTGGCAACACTTGTCTCGGCAGCATAGGCGCGAATCGCTGTCCGGACCGTACCTGCCGTGGCATTGGCTTCAGACCACTTGGCCTTATCGATGCGGCCCTGCATCAGCGGAATTGCCACTGCCGCCAGGATGCCGACGATGAGAATAACCACCATCAGCTCCACCAGTGTAAAACCTTTTCTTCTTGTCATCTTCATCTCTCCTAAAAAGTTTTGAAAAATGTTATATGGAAGTATCTCACTACTGCATTATCAAAATCGGCTAAATCAATAAGCAACTAAATCATAACCCGGAAATTAAATGTCACCTTCTATACATCTGACATTGTGAAAATCGGCAGATACAGCGCAATAACCACCACTGATACGATCGCACCAACCGTTATAATCATTATTGGCTCAAGTAAACTCATCATTGTAGTAATGGTAGCATCGACCTTTCGTTCATAATGCTGGCTGGCCCTCTCGAGCACTGTAGGCAGTGAACCGCTTTCTTCACCAACCTGTATCATTTTGACAACCATATTGGGGAAAAAGCCGGCAGCAGCCATACTCAAAGAGATGTTTGAACCCCCCACAATATGTTCTCTGGAACGCATTATAGCCGACTTTATAATGTCGTTATCTGTCATTCCGGTGAGAATGTTGAATGCCTCGAGCACAGAAACGCCCGAAGTAAGCAAAGTCGACGTCGTCCTGCAGAAAGTGACTATGAAGGTTTGGCTGAATACCTTTCCAAACAAAGGCAGACGCAGAGCCAACTTGCTAAATGTATAATGGCCGCTTTTAGTCTTGGAAATGACAACTGAGGAAACTACAAGCAACACAATACCGCCCACGATGTAGAGCAGATTGTGGGCCAGCATATCATAGAATGCCATGAAGCCCTGGGTAAAAGCAGGCAGTTCGCCGCCAATTTGGTCAAATATCTTTCGGAACCGAGGAACAATAAAAGCCATTATGAATATGACAATTATGATAATGAATGTCAGAACAAAGATGGGATAGGCCATCGCACCTTTAACCTTTTTGGCCAATTTATCGCGATTATCAAAATACAGGGCCAGTTTACCCATCGCCCCTGCGATATTGCCGCAGGTCTCACCGGCCAATAACATAGCACAGCAGAGCCGATTAAATATTTTTGGAAATTCCGCAATACTTTCCGAGAAAGGCTGGCCCTTCTTGACTTTATCAGAGATTTGCTGCAGAACTCCTTGAAGAGACTGATTTCCTGTATCTTGGCCGACTATGTCTAAAGCAGTTGTGATAGGAATCCCGCCCTCGAGCATTGTGGTCAACTGCCAGCAAAGCGCTGCCAAATCTGCTGATTTGATGCGCTTGAGACGAGCTGCACGCCGGACTTTGGGGGATCTGCTGGCTACCTCCTTAACAGAGATAGGTGTAAATCCTTGCTCGCGAAGCCTATCAAGTACATCAGTCGAGCTCGCCGCCTGTGTAAGGCCTTTCTTTTGCACCCCTGCCGTATCTTGAGCGACATACCCGTAGCTTTTCATTTATCTAAACTTCCTAAAAATAATCACACAATTATTGGACTTTTTCTGTGAAAGATACTCTTAGAACTTCCTCGGCAGTTGTTAAACCCTGCAGCACCTTACTTGCTCCGCTTTCAAGTAATCCGCCGTACCCTTTTTGACGTGAGGCGGCTCTTATCTGAGCCTCACTATTATTGGTAATTATCCCGTCGCTTATATCACTATCTACGACAAGGAACTCAAAGATGGGTAAT
The DNA here is from genome assembly GCA_964520535.1 of uncultured Pirellulales bacterium. Lineage (GTDB taxonomy): Bacteria > Planctomycetota > Phycisphaerae > Sedimentisphaerales > Anaerobacaceae > JAFGPS01. The sequence goes on from CAZFOQ010000091.1 coordinate 2,356, forward strand.
CTACCCAAATAACCTGTTCCTCCGCAGGCTGTACAGCCTCGACCCTGATAAAAGACAGCGTCCCTGGCCTGTTCGTCGTTAAGCCGCAGACGTTTAATGGTTTCCTCATTCAGCGTGACAGGCTCTTTGCAGTGGTCACAGATCCTTCTAACCAGTCGCTGAGCAATGACCAAATTCAGAGCCGATGCGAGCAGGTACCGCTCAATACCCATATAAAGCAATCTGCTTATGGCACTGGGTGCATCGTTAGTGTGAAAGGTGCTCAGGACCAGGTGGCCCGTTAACGAGGCTTTTATTGCAATTTCGACAGTTTCCTTGTCTCTAATTTCACCTATGAGAACTATGTCCGGGTCCTGTCTTAATATTGCTCTCAGGCACTTGGCAAAATCGAGCTCAATCTCCGGCTTGACCTGAATCTGGTTGATCCCGGCCAGACGATATTCGACGGGATCCTCGACCGTTGTAATGTTTTTTGTCGGATCCTTCAGATAATTCAGCGCTGAGTATAACGAGGTACTTTTGCCGCTGCCGGTCGGCCCGGTGACAATTACTATACCGTGGGGCTGCAAGAGCATGTCTTTCAACTCTTCGAGATACTTCGGCTCAAGTCCAAGTTGATCCAGATCATGCTTTACCGCAGTCGCATCCAGAATTCGCATTACAACTTTTTCCCCGTATATTGTTGGAATTGTCGAAACGCGGACATCAATCGCTCTGCCGGATATTTTCATTTTGAAACGTCCGTCCTGCGGCAATCTACGCTCGGCAATATCCATTCGAGCAATAATTTTAATTCTGGCAATTACCGCAGCCTGCATCTTTTTGGCCGGCGGAACCATGTCTCGAAGCACGCCATCAATACGCATGCGAACAACAGTAGAATTCTCCTGGGGCTCAATGTGAATGTCACTTGCTCTGCTTTTAACCGCCTGACTCATGAGCAAGTCAACAAACCGAATCACCGGCGCTTTATTCGCAGCCGCTTCACCGCTTGCATCCGGATCAACAATGCCTTCTAAAAATACATCTTCCCCATGCTTGTCTTCGTCGCCAATCTCGATCTCTACAAGACTGCGAAGCTGTTGCTCCTCGACATCCGAGCCGTGATAAATTAGCTCTATGGCCCGCTGAATTTCTCGAGGTGAACTGATTGCAGGTTTTATCTGACGCTTCAACTTCAATGTGACGGTATCTATCGCGATAACATTAAGCGGATCAGCCATCACAACAACTACTTTGTTGTCAACTTCTCCAACAGCCACAAGGCAGAATCGCTGAGCGATACTCTCAGGCAAAAGCCGAGCGACATCCATATCTATAATATCTGCATTGTTGATATCATCGAAGTGAATATATTCCATGTTGAAATGCTCAGACAGGGCCGCAGTAACATCTTCATCACTTAGCATCTTGAGTCGAAGCAGTACTTCACCAAGTCGGCCACCCTGTTCGCGCTGTTTGTTCAGCACTTCAAGCAGCTCTTCTCGACTCAACAGACCCTTGGCTACAAGCAGCTCACCGAAGAATAGACACTCTTGAACTCCAGGGATTTTGGAGATAGTCTGAATAGAATCCATTCGACTATCGTTACCTCCACATTAGGTTGTTGTTTATAACTCGCTTTCTATCTAAAATATAAGACAAAAACCACTAAATACAAAAGACTTGGCTCGTTTTAGCTACACTCCGAAAGAAAATTTCCAAGCCGACCTTTTTTCTCGGAAAATCAACTGCCGGAATTAACGTAAATCTCGTATACCGACAATATAGAAAGTTGAATACGACTGCAATCGAAGAGGAATCCCCCGGCATTGATATATAATGTAAGTTACTGTCTGTAAGGGCCTTATTACAATTAATATCTATAAGATAACCAACATGAGCTAATCGAAACCAAGAAAAGACTCTCGTGCTTGAAAAATGTTATACATTACTTATAGGACGTATTTATGACAACCTTGTAAAAACATCACACCCGCCTGTCACTGGAGGCCAAATTACCTCAGCCTATCCGAAGAAACATCTCAATATGCTTGTTCCGATCAAGCGGGGCGCCACTGGTTAAAAAACTCCGCTTCGTTCTCAAGGATTTACACTAAAAATCTTGACGAAACGCCCGAACTTGCTAATATTAACACTGCTAATGGTCTTTGTTGTGTGAAACTGAGCAAAATCCGAGTCGCCGCGGATGTGGCGGAATTGGCAGACGCGCAGGCTTCAGGTGCCTGTTCCCTTATGGGAGTGGAGGTTCGACTCCTCTCATCCGCATTAAATTCGTATCTCGTCCCTCGTCTGTCGTCTTTCGCAGAACCTTCCCCTAAACCCTACCCCCTATATCCTGTTTATTCGTCTATCGTCCATCGTCTTTCGTCCCTCCAAAAAAATTACTCCCTATTGGGCAGCGCGTCCATCGTCCACTTGTGCCATAGGTATCATCCATCGGCACCATTGTCACGGATGTTATCTGGTGCAAAAACTTTTATAATTACCACGCAAAATCCGTTATTGCCCGAAAAACCGCGTTTTTTTGGTTGGATATTTTCAAAAATGTCTTATATTTGCGGCTGAGGTTTTTTTGTTAGTCGGCTTATGTAAAAAAGTTTATTTAAGGTGGTCCAATCATTGATAGTAAAAGAAAGGATAGAAATATGAACAATAGATTATTTTGTGTTGCTGTTTTAATTCTATGTCTGTCCAACTCCATCACCATGGCATTAGCTCCGATAGGGCCGCCAACGACGAGTCTTGAAAAGGGACAATGGAGCATAGGTTTTGATTACTCTGACACAGAAATCGACTTTAAACTTAAGAATATTCAAGGTACCAGTTTTTTTACAAGAAACAAAGCCAAAGAAGTGGAAATTGAAAACACAATGGGCAAATTAACTCATGGTATCAACGATAACTGGGAACTCTCTGTTGGTTTTGGAGTCGCAAAAGCAGAATACAAAGAAATAGTATCATGGATGGATGGCGGTTCTCTCGAATCGTCACTGATAGATTACGAAAGCGATACAGGATTTGCCGCACAGATAGGAACCAAAGCAACGTTTTATGAGAAAGGTCCGCTTGGATTAGGAGCATTATTTCAAATTAACTGGGCTACCCTGGATGGAACATATGCAGAAGCGACCTGGACAGACGGCGTTTTTAATGACTCTGGAACAGGAGACCTCGATGCGGACATTATGATATTTAAGTTTGCTCCCGGTGCTTCATATAAGTATCACGGCAATATAACTGTTTACGGAGGTCCTCTCTGGCAATGGATTGACGGCGAAGGAGACGCCGATGGCGAAACCGGCGCTTTAAGCGGAGAAGGCGGAAAAGGTGACATCAGGCAGGATTCATCGTTCGGCGGATGGATAGGATTGAAAACGCATACTGATTCAAATACGGTAATCAACATTGAATTTCAGGCAACAGGTTCGTCCGAAACGTTCGGTTTCAGTTATGCCAAGAAATTTTAACCGGGATATCTCCCGAATATGATATTGTCACAGTTCGAATCCACCTTGGCTCGCTGGCAAATAAAAAAAAAGAGTAGGTTTACATCACACTCGAAATGTCATTGCGAGGCCCGAAGGACCGCCGCAATCTTCCATGAATATAAAAAAACGATGAAACAATATTGCCTTAAATAGGTAAACGTCCCTAATAAATTAAATAGGTAAACGTCCCTAATAAATTTAGTTATTTTGACTGGGACATACTTTTGAAGGTCGAACTGCGTATGGGCCTTGATGGCATTCTGGTCTTTTTTCCACAATGCCCAGGTCATCTTCGGCAGTGCATTGATCAAGGTGCCGTCCACAGCGGTGAGAATACCGCTAAATCGAATGTTCTACGGCTGTGGCCACAGTTGCTCATTTAACCACATATCTGCCGATTCAACAAAGTCCTTGAAGTCAACCTTATTATCCTCATAAAGGTCAGCCTGGATGTCACTGCTGTCGAATGACTCTTTTGTTATTATCTCCTGCTCCAAATAATCAATCCCGCAATCACCAGTGAAGTCAGCTGTAGGCTCCTATGGTTTAGTGAACAGGATAAATGACATATCCTCGCTCCTGCCGGTCTGGTCGTGCAGCTCTTGCCATATCCACTTGGGTTCCGGGCCGCCGGTATTCAAGTATCCCGTAACAGCGTCATCGTTGAACATGTGCTTATGGTTTATCCAGCCCCAATAATAGGGAGGTTCTTTGGGACTTTCATACACAGCCGCCACGCTAAACCAATAGATGTTATTAACATCCTTTTGGCTGAACGAGTTCGGCTCCGGTATTCTCACCGAATAGCGGAATACCGCCTCGTTAGGCTCTTCATGGGGGTATTTATCATAGCCGACCAGCACTTCGTCGCAGTCATAGGCCTGATACTGCCAGATCTTTTCACCCGGATGGCTGAAGGTGCCGGGATCAGCCGGATCCGGATCAGGCACATCGGTCCAAATTGACAACAGGAAGTAGTCGGGCTTGACCGGCGGGGCCATCTGCTGGCACCGGCATGCTTCATAGCCATAGCCAATGTAGGAACCCCACCATACGGCAGCCGTCACGGGTGTCCTCTGCTTACATTGCCAATCATCAGCTAAGAGACGGCGGATAATAGGCTTCTTCCCTCCGGTGGCCATAGATAGCTCAGCCTGGTAGTGCGGCCAGTGGTGGACACTGTCATAAGGCTGTTCCCACTTGATATAGTTGGGATCGGTGTCAAGTTCAAAGGCGACATCGTAGCTCTCCAGCTCTTCGCAAACCTGCGCATTTTCGATCGGAGTGATAACGTTGGGGTCAAGCACCAAGTCCAATTTTAGCTCATCCGGCTCCAGCTCGAATGTTACAGCATCGTCCATCCAATGCCACGGGCGGGTCTTCCAGCCCCAGGGATAATCCGGAGGCCAAAGGCCGTTAGGATAAAGCGCTGTTATGCTGAGCCAGAAGATATTGTCCTCAGTATCATCAACATAATCTTCCTGCCAGAAGTACTCATTCGGATCAAGCTGCAAAAAATACTGAAAGCACGTTTCCGTGATAGCTTTGGCTGCCCTAATACCTGTTGGAGTGACACGGCGATTTTCAATTTCATACCCTGGTACCCATAGTGTGACTTCGCCGCTGGCTGCCACTTCGCCCGTATCGTCCGTTGTTTCTATGTGGATATGCACAGTTTTTGCATCATCACCGTCGTAGCAACCTTCAGGTAATGTGGGTATCGACGTGGACATGTCTATTGGCAAACACTGACCCACTGGTGCCGCGGGGGCGGTGTCTTTCAAATCACTATTCCTATAAACCACGATGGTCAGGGTTCCGTCTCGAATGTAATCTTTATCAACCAGTATGCTGGCTGTGGTCTCATATGTTCCAGCTCCCTGGTAGCCGTGGATGCAGTTTTGGGGGTCTAAGTTGTCCAGAAGTACATTCGGTAGCACATACATAGGCCCGCAGGGTCCTCCGATTTCCACAAGAACCAGACCGTCCAGGCCCTTCTCTCCATTCAGGTGGTTAGTCACGCCAAGATTGAGTTTTACCAGGAATTGGTCGCCGGGTATCGCTGCTGTATCGATTCCGGTGAACGTGAACTCCATTCTTGTGCTTTGTCCCCTGACCCACCATCCGTGCCAGGTTAGCCAATCAAAATCTTCTTCACCTTCAACACTGATCGTGGGATTATCGGCTATTAGTTGCCCGTATCTATCGTGCCCGGCGAAGTTCCATTCGTAGTCATCGCAGTAGTTTTCCCAGATGAGCTGGCCCGGATGGCTGAATGGCACGCAAGGGTCGTCACTTGCGACTACATTGGTCCAGATTCCTATACGGAAGGCCTCGGGTGCTGACTGTGGTGGGTAAAGCTCGTGCCAATCGAGATACGAACCCCACCAGTGAACCGAGGTTATCGGCATCGATCCCAGACATCGAAAGTCATCTGCAACCATATACCAGCGTACGGGCGCGCCGGGGTATTCAAGAACTCCCCTGAAAGCTATCTGGTCCCAGCCGCAATACACCGGTGTTCTGCCGGTAGGCATCCATTCGATAGGCGGTTGAGACCACTTCAGATGTTCGACCGGCGGCTTGACGAGATAGACAGCGTAGTCTTCAACCTCACCATTTGGTGCCGGGCCGAAACACGACAGCCCCCCCTGAGTGCTGAAGCGAAATCTCGCAAACGTCCTGGTGTTCGGTGCGCCTGTAGCAGGCACCTGGAAAGTAAGCGAGTTAACTCCGGTATCCAGTGGCTCAGACGCGAAAATCCGGTCATTGGGCTCATCCCAACTGCCGTCGGCGCCAAAATCAACCCAAGCATCAAGGAATCCGACCACATTAGCATTCACATCGACCGTTGCCGTTTGCCCAAGTACCAATCCGCTGGTGAAGACAACTCCATCCTCATCATCGAAATTGAGGGTCCCTACTCTCCAATCCTCGTCGTCGCCCGTTGCTTTCGCATTCGGCTGACCATCCTGGTCGGCATCCACGCCATCGCCCAGGTATATCCCACTTGGTGCATTTGGCCCACCCACAATGAGGTGATAGGCACCGTTGTTCGCGAGCTTCGTGGGGTATCCGGGGAATTGAGATTGACATGACTCTGCCTCCGGCGCATCGCCAAAATCAAGCGGTGGAGGTGCTATGTAGAGCAGGTAGTCTTCTGTCTCGCCCTCGGCGAAATCCCCCTCTCCATTCCACCAGCCTATCATACCCCCCTCTAGCGGTACGGGCTCGTCGGTGATTGTGAATCTCACCCATACGTACCCGTCCTTGGGCCCGATCAGGAAGTCAGGCGGACCAAGGCCGGATAGCGGTCCCACATATCCATTGGGTACGCGCCAGTTAATCACGGGCTGCACAAATGTCCAGCGATTCGCGGCACACTCCAAGTCAGAGTCACGGGCGGACCACACGCCGTCCTGGTTCCAGTCCACAAGCACGTTTACGTATGCCGGCTTGTTATCCGGCAAGTAGTTGACAGCCAATATATCTATGTTGTGGCCCCACTTGGCAGTTTCGCAGACAAACCCAAGTGGCGTACCGCCCCAGCCGGGGCAGTTCACTATTCTCTGTGCTTCCCAAGGTCCTTCCAAGGTATACGGGTTGGGAAACATGAGCCCCGCGTCGCCGTCCATGAAGAGCTCGTCCTGATCGTATGGGGGGAAGCTACACAACCCGGCGTTACCATCCGTTTCAAAATCACGGCTGGATCCGAACCATGCCCCGTCCGATGGATCAGGACTGTGGCTGTGCCGGATTACCTGTCCGGCTGTGCAGGTGGGGAATTCGCCCCAGATATCTGGATAGGCTGTCCCATTATCGGGTGCGTCGCCGTACTCAAATTTTTCTTCCTCACATGGGATACAACTGAATTCCCAGATATCACTTTCGTACGTAATGGATGGCCCATCCATCGTAGGCACTACCTCAACGATCTTCCAGTAGTAAGTCGTACATCGTTCAAGGCCTACAGGGTCATAATAGGTCCCTTCCGTGCTTTCTTTGAACGTACCCCCTGTGCCATGGTACACATCAGAATAATCGGTGCCGAAGTACACATCGTGCTGGATTGCTCCGCATCCCGGGTCCCAACTAAGGACTACATCCAGCGGCACATCTGTCGCGCCATCGGCTGGATAAGGGTTCGTGGCTTCTACGGGGCCAGTCACGGTTGTGAAGCTCCAGAGATCACCTCCGAACGTAATGGATCCATCCACCTCATCGACCTGCCAGAAGTAAGTAGTGCACGGTTCAAGAGTACAGGGATCATAGCTGCTCGCCGTCTGGTTGCCTATGAGCGCCGGCGGACTACTCGTGCCGAAGTACACATCGTGCTGGATTGCTCCGCATCCCGGGTCCCAACTAAGGACTACATCCAGCGGCACATCTGTCGCGCCATCGGCTGGATAAGGGTTCGTGGCTTCTACGGGGCCAGTCACGGTTGTGAAGCTCCAGAGATCACCTCCGAACGTAATGGATCCATCCACCTCATCGACCTGCCAGAAGTAAGTAGTGCACGGTTCAAGAGTACAGGGATCATAGCTGCTCGCCGTCTGGTTGCCTATGAGCGCCGGCGGACTACTCGTGCCGAAGTACACA
>CAZFOQ010000091.1:10545-17549 GCA_964520535.1 uncultured Pirellulales bacterium
GCTCGCCGTCTGGTTGCCTATGAGCGCCGGCGGACTACTCGTGCCGAAGTACACATCGTGCTGGATTGCTCCGCATCCCGGGTCCCAACTAAGGACTACATCCAGCGGCACATCTGTCGCGCCATCGGCTGGATAAGGGTTCGTGGCTTCTTCGGGGCCGCTCACGGTAGTGAAACTCCAGAGATCGCCTTCATATACTATCCATAATTCACCAGCGTCTTTCACGATCTTGTTAATTTGCCAATAGTAGATGGTACCTGGTTCAAGAGTTCCGGGATTATATTCTCTCGCTGTCTGGTTGTCTATGAACGCCGGTGTACTGTTCGTATCGAAGTGCACATCATATTCGATCCAAGATCCCGGGGGCAGCAAAACAAGGCCTTCTTCCCAGCTAAGGGTTACATCCACCTCCACATCTTCGGCTCCATCTGCTGGATTGGGATTCCTTGCCTCAGGTCCTAACACGGGAATGTTTGGCTCGGGGGGCTTAGGAGGCAAATCTGCGGTACACACAGCACCCAAACACAGGACCATAATCGCAATTGTGCAAAACGATTTTTTATTTTCATGACCTCTGAACATAACAAACCTCCTTCAAAGAAATGCATCTTTTTGCAAGAAAAAGAATTGTTCGGCCAAAGCTTCGCCGCACCGGCCACCTGAATTAAAATCTTTCCCACACAGGCGAAAAGAATATCCGGACTCCCAGCGGAAAAAATCTTTACAAAACTGGATAAGCTTTCTTTTGTTGTTCTACCCGCTGTTGTAAAAATATATTGTATAATATTTAAGATATAAAGGTCAAGAAAATTATGGGACGTTTTCAGCTTTTACAGCAATATAGTCAAAATCCAGCCTTTTCCGGCCTGATATTCAATCCTCAAGTAACGATTTAACGAAAATCGTGCAAACCGGCCGATAAATTAGAAATAGGGTATAGGATTTAGGGATTAGCGTTTGGCGTATCCGCTATCCTATTATCACCTATCCCCTGATACGCTATTCTTGAAAACTAAGGAGAACAGAATGGACTGTTTTAATATTCTTGCACAGGCCGCAGTCACAAACGTCCCGGACACGACTACGGAGGCAGCGGCGGAAGAAGCATTTGTTCCGATTGATTTATTCTGGGAACAAATCACTTCGCTTAACATGCTCGAAGCGTTAACCTTTTTATCTTTCGGCTCGATTTGTCTTTTCTACGGCTGGCGAGTCTTCAAGATACTCGTTGTAATCAACTTTGGGCTGTTGGGTCTGGTTTTGGGGATGACAATCATCGAAAGAATTAACGGCCTGAATAATCAGCTTGCCGGCGGGCTGATAGGCATGGGTCTGCTGGCCGTTCTTTCTGTGCCGTTGATGCGATGGGCGGTTTGTATATTGGGTGCTGTTGCCGGCGGAATACTGTCATCAGGGATATGGTACGCTGCCGGCTTTACCGAACAGTATATCTGGGCCGGTGCGCTTGTTGGCATCGTTGCCGGTGGAATGATTTCGTTTATCATTTTTAAATTGGCCGTGATGCTTTTTACCAGCCTATGGGGCAGCGGATTAATTGTTGTCGGTTCCCTGGCGCTTTTATATATTTATCCGAGAACTTCTATGCAGGTGGAAAACCTGGTATTCAATCAAAATTGGTTTCTGCCCACCGCTCTGATAATACCGACGGCAGTGGGCGTCATCCTGCAAAACCAATTTGTGAAAAAATCAAAAGACTGGAACATTTGACCCGGATGCATCTTTGAAATTAAAAGACTCGATACCCTCATCACGAAAAAAAAAGGCTGCAAGCGCAAGCTTACAGCCCCGGAAGGTAGTAAGAACAAACCGATTTTTATGCCCGGCGTTTTCTTAATAAAGCCAATGAGCCAAGACTTAACAAAGCAATCGTCGTCGGCTCAGGAATCGACATCGCTCCGCTGAAACCGTTGCCACCTGAGTAGCCACCTGCCAGCATTTCTGTAAGGGTATGATAGTTAGTGCCGCTTCCACCCTGTAAAGACAATTCAAAATCAAGTGACATAGTGCCTGACTTGACAATGGCGTCCAGTGCCGCCGAGCCGAGGGATTGCCCGGCTGCGGTGACAACAATATTGGTAATATCCGACTGAAATTGAGTGTAAGCTGCCCCTATTGTTCCGACAGGAACCAGGTCACCGGAGTGAAGAGTCCCTGTTAAGTAAGTAGCGCTGCCATCCGAATTTCTAATCGAGATGGTCGACGTGCCAAGTGGTAACAATGTATAAGGACCAGCAGGAATGCCGCTTACATAGAATGTGGGAACGTACACTAAGGAGCCAACCAAAACATCGGCGTTACTGCTCATCCCCTTATCGACGGAAATTTCCTGGTCGAAACTAAGCGTGCCGGCACCATCGTAATTCCAGTTGCCCCCGGTTGTCGGATTAGGACTGAATTCGATGGTCGGGGTAGCTAACGCCGATGTACCCGCACAAAGCACTAATATCGAAAAAATGATTAATAATCTTTTCATTACAATTGCCTCCCCATATTTCTAACATTTCTGTTTTGTTCTTTAAAGCTGCGAACCACTCGCAGCATGGTGAATCTTATTCCATATCCATTGGTGCTCAATCACTCCGTTTGATTCAGCAACAAACCTGCTTCATTAATGTCCCCCCTTTCTGCCAATCATTAGTATGACCGGCATTTTTATTGTTGACCTGTTCTGTTAATAGGCTAACAAAAATCTTAATCCTTTCCGAAATTTTCTCACTGGGCGGTAAAAAATGCAGGACCGAGCCATATACAAAGTTCAGTCCCACCATATTCGCTTACTTAGGAGCGGTTTTTTTCCTGCGCAGCAGACCCAATAAACTTCCGAAACCAAGCAGAGCCATTGTAGCCGGCTCAGGAACCTCCACGAGATAGTCCTGAGCCCCATCGTAAGAAAAGACACGCAGATCCGCTAATGGGCCGGTACCATCCAGAGAATACAACATAATATTTGCAAGGCTTGCATAGTCATAATCGCATCGAAAACCTTTGTCACCATCAGTTCCGAAAACCGTGACGTCCCAGCCAAGTGGAGAGCCCGGCAAAGCTTCATGAACAATCTCTTTGACCGCTGCCGAAAACGATGCCGCATAGATATTTTTTATCTCAGTATACGGACCACCAACCCAGGTCGGATCATAGTACCTTCCCCATAATTCCTGGATATATTTAGCCTTGGCATATCCCATTATCCCTCCCAAAAAACCGGTCGGAAGGGGGCCATCCTGAAGCATAATCACATTATACGTCAAGACATCATTTGAAGGTCCCTCGGCTAATTCAATGCATACCCCGCCAAGTGGACCATTAGCCCAAAGATTTCCCTCATAGGTACCACCTGTCTTTTCGAGCATAGAGATTCCCGAATGCGAGGTTCCGGTAACGTAGCCATCAGGCGTGGCTCCGGTAATGTTGCCACCAGCCCATACCTGCATAATGTCGTTTGCATAGAAACCAGTCATTGCGATATCTACAGTGCCTAAAGTGGTGGCTTGAGCTACACTCGGCAAAACAAGAGCTGCTACGGCACATAAAATTATCGATGTTTTTAATAATCCCCAATTCATCATTCTGCTCCCCCAAAACAACTTATGTCAATATCGTCCCTTGCTGTAGATAACCCACAGCAAATGAATCTTTTTTCCCCTAAGTCCATGCTCCTAATTCGAAAATAAAGAACAATTCCCAAGCGTCTCCGCTATTAACCAGAAGCCTGTAATCCCAACCAAACGGGCGATCAATACAATATTTTCATCGTTTTTTTATTTTGATAGAGACTGTCTGCCTGCAATGTAAACCATGTACCTGAATCTACATAATCAGACAACTGAACCAACTTATCCTGGGAACTCAATATGGAAAAAATGAGAACCCCCCATTCGGATTTAACCGCCCCGAGAACGACTTACAGTAGTTAGTTTATCTAAATGAAGAACAAAAGTCAAGAGTTTTTACCGACAACATTAGAGAATAAGAGGAAGTCACCTGATATATGTCCCTGAATAACCAAAAACGAAATAGTTTTGGGACCCAAACAGAAATGAAAACAAAAAAAAGATATTAATTTTCCACACTATAACAGGAACAACTTCAGTATCCAAAAAAATACTGTGCGCGGAATGATTGAAAAGCATCAATAGATTCTCAATTGAGAGCTGGCAAACACAACAAATCCAAAACAGGATTTATTTGAGCATAAAAGACAAAAGAAATTTAAGTTCAGAACGCAGAGGTCTTTGATATGGCTTGCAAATAGAAATGGGAAAAAAACGGGGCTGACCAGGCCATGACCAGCCCCCCATTAGAAGAAAGGAGTATTATGATGTCAGCCGATGCTCAAATTTTCTAACCGGCCCGAACTCATCCAAACTACACTGAATACATAGGCTCAAATAACCAAAGTATTCAGGTCTTTTCGCCCCCTTTGATTCCCTTCTTCAATAACGATTGCTCTAAACAAAGTATAACTGATATTTCACAAAATGCCAAATTCGATTCGCAGGCGTTAGCTAATTTTTAACAATCAATACCATTGAATTATTACATAGACGTAATCCACCGACGTTCTTCTCCCGGCAATGTTACTGTTATTCTTAACCTGGAACTGAAGAGAATCCAACTTCTCGGGCGTATTAACAATACTTGTAATGTCCCATGAGTCGGTCGCTTTATTATGCTCCCCTTCACGTATCGGAGCACTGATTGATGCCCATACAATGGGGCTATCCGGCCAGTCTTTGCCTATATTCCACTCCAATTTACCGGCAGGAAATTGTTTATCCTCGAAGTGCTCCACAAAAACTATCACTGATACAATTTTCCCACCATCGGGTATGGACGCATCCGAGAAATCAAAAGACATGTATGAGCCGACCTCTGTTTCGTAACATTTGTTGTCACTGGCCTGGACAACAGCTATCTTACCTTCTTCCGACAGTTTTTTACCACTTCTGTGATTATAGCCATCCTCTGCAGTCAAGGGTGTTGTCAAGGGTGAACTCAGTGAAGAAACTGTGATGTCAAACGACTGGGTATCTGAAGCGGGAATTTGGTTGGCATCTGTGACTTTAACCACTACATCATGAGTACCCAGTTGAGTATTATTTGGTCTCCATTCTATCAATCCGGTATTCGGGTCTATAGTCATACCATCAGGCTTGTCGGTCAGGCTGTAGGTCAGCGTATCGCCGGTATCGGGATCTTTGGCACCAACATCATAGCTATACGACGACCAGACTCTGGTAGTTGTTAAAGGTTTTGAAGTTATAACCGGTGAATCGTTAACTGCCTCCACTGTTAGCTCGACTGTAGCGGTGTCGGTTCCACCTTTACCGTCGCTGATTGTGTAGTTAAATGAATCGGTGCCGTAAAAATTTTCATCTGCTTTGTAGGTCAGCACATTATTTGTGCCGATTATGATCGATCCATTTTTGGCCTGCGTAACACCGAGCACAATTAGCCGATTACTATCCACATCCGTGTCGTTGGCCAATACATCGATCATTACAACCGGCGTATCCTCATGGGTTTTAGCATAGTCATCATTGGCCACCGGCGGATCGTTGATACCAGTCACTGCAATCGACACAGTTGCTGCAGAGCTGTCTGCCGAACTATCACTGACTTTAAATGTAAAACTATCCGAGCCGTTGAAATTCTTCTCGGGAGTATAGATTAAGTTCGGCTCCGTACCACGCAGGTTGCCATGAGACGGTTCTGTAATTAAATGAAAACTGAGCGAATCTCCATCCAAATCTCCGCCGGACAGGGAAATCGAGACCGGTGTGTCTTCCTCTGTCGTTATATTACTACTTTCGGCCACCGGCCGGTTATTGGCATTACCCGCTATAATCCATATTAGAGCAATGGCCAAGAAAATTAATAGCGCTGAACCAAGAATGAGTGTCCTTTTCATAATAACCTCCAATCCATTAAATATACATTCGTAGTATAATCCTGTAGTTTCTTGTCTGCGAGTATATTTTTCAATAAACAACGAACAGGATTGATTTCTTTGAACCCGACAAAATCCTGTTTGCCCATAAGACTCTATCCGGATTAAAATTATTGCACATCAAGGCAGGCAAAATCTAAACTGGGTCTCGGCCAAACATAATTTGCTGTGCAACATTGGCAGGCATTTCCCCCCGAAAATCCTACAAGCTGCCCTAATCCCTTATTTTATATGGTAATATCTAACAATTACCTCATCCGCATCCAAATCAAGAGCAGTACACCTTGAATGGAAACTCCTTACAGTAGGTCCCAAAAAAACGCAAATATAGCAATACTTCTATTGATTTTTTGCCAAACAAGGTATAGAATGTGTGTATATTTATAGCGACACTTCATACCGAAATAATGGGGCTAAAAACATGGGTAACCGAAAAGGTTTTACGTTAATAGAATTATTGGTCGTAATTGCCATTATCGCGTTGTTGATGAGCATTCTCATGCCGGCCTTAAACAGGGTAAAGGAACAAGCCCGACGGCAATCCTGTTCGGCACGTCTTCGTCAGCAGGGGCTCGCTTTAACTTTATATTCCGGCGATAACGATTCAAAACTGCCGTTACCAACCACTGCCGGTGGATGGTTGCAGGATGTTGCTATTAATACGGTACACTACATGCTCGATTCCGGCATGACGCGAGAGATGTTTTACTGCCCGTCAAACTCCACACATCAAAAAGAAAATGATTTGTTCTGGGAATTTAATAATCCTTCCTGGGATAGCAGGGTACAAAGATTCACGAATATCAGTAACAATAGCTTTATTGTCTCCGGGTATTGTTTCATTCTTGAGACTACTCGGGGAGACCGGCCGGAAATCACACGCTATACGAACGATCCTATGCAAAAGGAATGGGTGCAGTCAACCCAGGATTCACAACCGGCCGGTCGAGAGTTGGTTGTCGATTCGATTATGGGTAGAACTAGTACTATGTCCGTGCAATAAAGTCTGTTAGGTCTTTTTGCCGATAGGGTT
>CAZFOQ010000092.1:0-17308 GCA_964520535.1 uncultured Pirellulales bacterium
TATGCCTTTTACGACCGCTCGGATATAATGACCATCTCGTTACATCAAAATCCCAAGACGCTGTTTCCCGGCACGGGATTTGAGGATGAGATCGGAACAGGTCAGGGCAAAGGATACTGCGTGAATGTCCCCCTTCCGGTCGGCACTTATGACCAGGCGTATATGAAGGCATTCGAAGCAATCGTTCTGCCCTTGATCGGTGCTTATAATCCTGATGTAATCGTTTTTGAACTGGGCGCCGATGCTTTGGCGGGTGACCCTCTTGCGAATTTATATTTGACTAATAATGTTTACGCCGAGATTATCCATCACCTTTTAAGCTTTAACAAACCCATCCTTGCAACCGGCGGCGGGGGATACAATGTCGGCAACACCGTAAGGGCATGGGCATTGGCCTGGAGTATTTTTTGCGGCGAAGATAAGGGCGAGGATCTGGATCATGCCATCGGCGGTGTCCTGCTCGAAAGTACCGAATGGCAGGGGGGATTTCGTGACAGAAGACTTGCCGTCAGCAAATCACAGCGTGAGGCCGTCGTGCCGGAAATTGACAAAACGATAGGAAAAATCAAAGCGAATATTTTCCCCATACACGGGCTTTGATTGCTCCCCGTATCTGCCCCTTAGGGGCACGGGGACGAAAGTTTTAACCAGGTTGTTCGATCTACTTTTCTTCCTTTGCGGGCTTTGTTGGAGGTTTCACACCGGCGGTTACCCCAGCGGCGATTAAACACAGGACACCACAAATTGTAAATGCCAGCGGGAAGTTCCCTAAATCGCCCAGCCGTCCGCCGAGAATGGGACCCCCAATTCCACCAACACCATAGGCCAGAAAAATCAAAGGATAAAGCTGGGCAATGTTCTTGGCGCCGAACGTGTCAGCGGTAATGGTGGGAAACAGAGCGAAATTACCGCCAAAGTTAAACCCGATCAGAACCGCACCAAGATATAACAAAGCAGGTGTACCGGCCATTTTTGTAAAGGCAATCACAAAGACACCCTGGGTTGCACACATAATTATCACGGATATCTTTCGGCCGAGCTTGTCGGAAAGGCTTCCCCACGCGATGCGTCCAAAACCATTGGCCAGAGAGAAGAAAACCGCCATAGCGGTGCCGGCTACGGCACTTGCCGCTTCACTTGTCATACCGGCAGATTGAAGAGCCTCCTTAGGAAATTGTTTCATCAATCCAATCGTCATCAGCCCGGCACCGGCACTGAAAACAAAGGTGATAAAGATCATATAGAATTGTGCGGTTGAGAGCATTTGACCGGCAACGAAATTCATTCCCTCCGATATCTGGCCTGCCTTGGGAGGTGGGGCAGTCCAGCCTTCAGGTTTCCAGTTTTCAGGCGGAAAAACCATCCAAATTCCACCGAGTGCGACCAGGACAAAGAAGACAATTCCATAGATGGCAAATGTATTACTCAAGCCTACATTAACGATCAGGTTACCCCATGCTCCGGCTAATTTTACCCATAGCATAGCGCCGAAGCCAAAACCTGCGACGGCTAATCCGGTTATAAGGCCCTTTTTGTCGGGGAACCATCTCATTCCCACCGCGATCGGTACAACGTAGCCCAGCCCTATACCACCACCACCTACTATGCCGATGAAGATAACCAGAAGTGGCACGCTTGTCCTTCCAATAAGACCACCCAAAATGTATCCCAGACCGAGTACGATTCCGCCGGCCAGAGCTAATTTACGTGGACCAAGTTTAGGCATCAAATAATAGCCGGCCATGACCATGACAACGGCGAAGGAGACAAGACCGGCTGAAAACACGAACTGCGTCTGCGCCTTAGTCCAGCCGGCACTTTCCAGAGATGGAGTGAAGACTGACCAGGCATAGATAGCGCCAAGGCATAACTGGATCAGGATTCCCCCAACCACTACCAGCCACCGGTTCATAACTTTTTGCTCAGCCATAATTATCCCTTTCATCAAAAAAGGCCGGATGCGTATATAAACGCATCCGGCTTGTGATATTCTCAAACAGGGAAAGCTTATTCGCCTCGGCCTTTAATCAGATCTTCAACCACGTGTGGATCAGCAAGCGTGGTGATATCACCGAGGTTATCTGTGCTCTTTTCGGCAATTTTTCGCAGAATTCGCCGCATAATTTTGCCGGAGCGAGTCTTTGGAAGTGCCGGTGCAAACTGAATTGCCTCAGGCGCTGCGATAGGACCAATCTCCTTTCGCACGTGCATAACAAGTTCCTTCTTGAGCTCGTCGTTTTCCTCTACGCCACCTACAAGAGTTACAAAGGCATATAAACCCTGGCCTTTAATCTCGTGGGGTATTGGCGTAACGGCAGCTTCGGCAACTTTATCATGGCTTACAAGAGCACTTTCAACCTCTGCTGTTCCGATGCGGTGGCCTGATACATTGACAACATCATCGATTCTGCCCATCAGCCAGTAATCGCCGTCTTCGTCAACACGGCAGCCGTCTCCGGCAAAGTAGGTGTTGTCGTACATTGTGAAGTACGTCTCGATGAACCTGTCGTGGTCGCCCCACATTGTGCTCATCATTCCAGGCCACGGTTTTCGGATACACAGCTTGCCGCCTTCGTTTGCATCGCATTGAGTTCCGTCGTCGCGCAAAACAACCGGGTCAACACCAAAGAATGGCCGATTTGCACTGCCGGGTTTCAATGTATGTGTGCCGGGCAGAGGGGTAATCAAGATGCCGCCGGTCTCTGTCTGCCACCAGGTATCGACGATAGGACAGCGATTGCGGCCAATTTTTTCATAATACCAAATCCAGGCTTCAGGATTTATCGGCTCACCAACGGTGCCGAGGACCCGTATGGAGTCCAGCTTGTATTTGGCGGGCCATTCCTCGCCAAGACGCATCAGTGCTCTGATAGCTGTTGGTGCCGTATAGAATACGGTGACGCCAAATTTATCACAGATATGCCAGAAGCGACCGGCATCCGGATAGGTCGGTACGCCTTCAAACATTAAGGTCGTGCCGCCGTTTGCAAGCGGGCCATAAACGATATAGCTGTGCCCGGTAACCCAGCCGATATCGGCGGTGCACCAGTAAATGTCGTCGTCGTGAATGTTGAAAATGACTTCGTGACTTAGAGTGACATGTACGAGATATCCGGCTGTTGTGTGAACTACACCCTTTGGCTTGCCTGTTGAGCCGGATGTATAGAGGATAAACAGCGGGTCATCTGCATCCATAGGTTCGGCCTCACACTCTTCGGATGCATCTGACATAACATCATGATACCATACATCCCTGCCGTCTTTCATATCACAGGATTCATTATTAACTTTGACAACTACAACACTCTCAATTGTCGGTGTTTTTTCCAATGCGACATCGGCAATATCCTTGAGCTTGATGTGCTTTCCGGCACGCAACGAAACATTGGAGGTAATGAGCATTTTGCAGTCGGAATCGTTAATGCGACCTTCGATAGCGTCTGAGCTGAATCCGCCGAAGATGACCGAGTGAATTGCGCCGATACGAGCGCATGCAAGCATAGCTATCGGAAGTTCGGGGACCATCGGCATATAAATGGCGACGCGGTCACCTTTTTTGATACCTTTTGATTTCAATACATTGGCAAATTTACACACTTCCTTGTGCAGTTGCTCATAGGTATATTTTTTGACAGCATCTTCTGCCTCACCCTGCCAGAGCAATGCGACTTTCTGTGCAATTGGCGTACCGAGATGGCGGTCGAGACAGTTGTACGATACATTCAACTTGCCATCAGCAAACCATGTGTGCTCAATTTTACGGTTCTTTGTATCCCACGTGTATTCCAGAGTCTTGGTAGGCTCCTTGAACCAATGCAGGCTCCTTGCCTGCTCCAGCCAGAAGCTGTCCGGCTCATTTACGGACGCTTCCCACATTTGTTGATACTGCTCAGGACTATTTACGTATGAATTAGCCCGGATAGCCTCTGGTGGTGGAAAAGTGCGTTCTTCGGTCATAAGAGAATCAATACCCTTTTTTTGTTCCATAGTGTTCTCCTTAAAGATTAATCGACAAATTCGTTTACTTTTTAGTTATATTTATGCCCTTCAACGAGTTATATGCACACTTACAGAACCATTTATTTCATTTTTCAGGTTCTGCAATAGATACAAACCCCTTCTGATCCAAATATGTTGGACTTGTATTTTTATCCAAGTAACTTGAAAATGTCAACCGAAAAACGGCCCTTTTTAGAATTTATAAATCAGGGCTAATTGTGCTCTGAGGCTCTCGCCATCACCGGGCCCGTGGTATTCGGTCTGCCAGTGCGAAAGTTCAAAGCCAATATCAGTCTGCTTATTGAGGGCATAAATCACATTTCCGAACACAGAGCGGTTTAAAGTTCGGTCGCCCGTGTTAACATCGCCGCTGTCCA
The DNA here is from genome assembly GCA_964520535.1 of uncultured Pirellulales bacterium. Taxonomy (GTDB): domain Bacteria; phylum Planctomycetota; class Phycisphaerae; order Sedimentisphaerales; family Anaerobacaceae; genus JAFGPS01. The sequence continues at coordinate 4,377 of CAZFOQ010000092.1, forward strand.
CATCGTCCACCGCAATACCCACATTGAACCGCTTTTTATTCCAGGGTCCGAGACTTGCCGCAACCCAGCCGCCCTTGCTGCCGATTTCTTTGTATATGTTTGCACCGGTTAAAGTTACGCCCTGACCGATCCCACCGAGGTAGGCATCCAGATTTTCTCCTTTGAACAATTCAGCCTTGATTGACAGCTTACTATTGATAGGCTGAGTATAGTCCAGGTTCAATGACCACGTCGTGAATTCTCTATCCCGACCGCTGAGTGCAATGTCATACTCTTCCTCTCCCCAATGCCCTGATAGACCGACTGTAGCTTCTTTTGCTCCAAACATAGGAAGCGTCAGACTGGCCCTGCCCTGTAAAGAGGGAAAGCCTGCTTCCTCGCCTGAGTCCGTCGTTCCCGGCAGAGAGGCATTGTCCCTTCCGATTGTCCTGGCCAAAGCACCTTCAAGCTTTAAAAAACCACCTTCTTCAAAGGCTAATTCTTTAGTCAGCCGAATCTGAGGTCGCCGATATCCAATGTTCCCTGTCCACCAGCCGACGCTGTAGTTCAGTGTGGAAGGAAACAGCGGACTGATCACGTCGGATGTCTGACCAGCTATAATATTGAATCGTTTTTCAGGCCAGTCCAGCTTGAAATAGGCATGGCGCATCATTAGGCGTGCTTGGTTTTCGTTTCCGCCGCCATAGAAGTCCACTTCCACCCGACCGCTGGTCTTCATGCTGCCGTTGTCCGGTCCGTTGAACAACATCCCTAACCGGGTCTCATTGGCAGTCATATTGAACTGATCGTCATCATCGTTGGTGCTCTCGGATTCAACCCACTGGGCATAGTTGCCATTATCGATCAGTGATGTGTCATAAGCTGCATCAAATTTCAGATAACCATACAATTGGATATCCAGGTTCGACCAGGCCGGCTTGGGTAATGTGTCCCCTGTAGCACCTGTCTGTTGCATGATGCTTTTTTTGATTTCTTCCAGCTCCTTGTCGAGCTGATCGAGCCTCTGCCGCAGCTCGGTGTTTTCTTTGGCCAGATTGCTGGTGCTTGCTGCGCGGGACAATCCTGTCGCGGCTATCACCAGCACAACACTTAGCAAGTACACTGTCTTTCTCATTTTCAACTCCTTTTCTTTAATGTTTCCACTTTGTTGTGGGCACCTGTTCGTTTGCCCATGACAAAAAAACATGTTTTACCATTCCCTTGCCTCCATTCAACTTGTTTTATTCCCTGTATATAGACTGACTGGTTCAAGGTCCATTCACTTTTTACTGTCAGAACTGAGTACAGGGCTTGATAATATAACCTCCTGCTCATAAGTCGTCAAGAAACTCTGCTGAAAGGATTTCGATGTCTTAGTAGTAATACGGTATTTTTTATTGGTCTCTTGACCTTGGGCACAAAAATCTTTTTTTTATGGCTCCGGACAGGTCCTATAAAATCTGCCGCGGCAAGAATATGAGCGGGGTAATTCACGTAAATCCGCTCTTTATGCCTGCGTTGTACTGGAAATTCACCAAGACCAAATCTAAATAACACCAGTTCGTCTGTGCTTAATTAGATTCAGCGGCTATGATTATTTAATTTCAATACCGGCGGCAATTTTGGCGGATTCGACTGTATTGTAAAGTAACATGGTAATCGTCATTGGGCCAACGCCGCCGGGTACCGGCGTAATAAGTGAGGCCTTCTCTTTAACCGTTTCGAAGTCCACATCGCCGACAAGACGATAGCCTCTCTTCTTGGTCACGTCCTCGACGCGGTTGACTCCTACATCAACAACCACGGCCCCTTCTTTGACCATATCGGCCGTGATGGTCTTCGGCCGACCGGCAGCAGCGATAAGAATATCCGCTCGCCTTGTGTGGGAGGCAAGGTCTTTTGTCCGCGTGTGGCAAATGGTTACCGTGGCATTGGCATTCGGTTTTTTCTGGATCATCATATTAGCCAGCGGTTTACCGACGAGGTTGCTTCGTCCGACAATAACCACCTGTGCTCCTTCGATCGTGACACCGCTTCGTATCAATAGCTGAATAATACCATGCGGCGTACAGGGCAGGAACGACTTTTCGCCGATCATCATCTTGCCCACATTGATGGGATGAAAACCGTCAACGTCTTTTGCCGGATCGATGGCAAGAAGGACCTCGGGTTCATTAAGACCTTTAGGCAAGGGCAACTGAACCAGGATGCCGTTGATTTTGGGATCGTTATTCATCTTCTCAACAAGGGCCATGAGTTTCTTCTGGGAGATTGAAGCAGGCAGGCGGTTGTCGTCGGAATAAATCCCTATATCTTCGCAGGCGCGTTCCTTCGCCGTGACATAAGACTGCGATGCCGGGTCATCGCCGACAAGGACGACTCCCAGACCGGGAACAATGCCCTGTTCTTTCAGCTTAGCTACTTCTTCCTTTAATTCCGCACGCATGTCAGCGGCGATTTGTTTGCCGTCAATAATTTTTGCCATCATCTGTTTAACGCTCCTGTTTCAGACATAAAATCCATAAATTTATGTGGCTTAGCTGCAGATTATTAAAACAGGCCCTGCACTTTTCCAGTGTTGATGTCCACATCGATTCGGCGGAACGCCGGATTGGAAGCGGTACCAGGCATCAACTTGATTGCACCGGCAACCGGCACTATAAAACCGGCACCTTTATAAACAAGAATGTCACTGATAGGAAGCTCCCAGCCTTTCGGTCTTCCCTTGAGGTCCGGGTCATGCGACAAGCTAAGATGCGTTTTGACCATGCAGGTTCCTAATGCCTTTGCCGCCGGATCGGCTTCTAAAACCTTGGCTTTTTTCAGGGCTTTGTCCGTATAAGTGACACCGTTTGCTCCGTAAACCTCTTTGGCGATTAGTTCAATACGTTTTCTCAACGGTGTATCCAGGTCATAAAGAAACTGAAAGTTATTCTTAGCGTAACAGGCGTCGACCACCGCCTCGGCCAGCTCGATTGCTCCTTCGCTGCCTTTGAGCCAATGCTGAGAAACCGCTGCATGGGCACCATACTGCTCGGCTATATTTCGTACAAGTTCGGTTTCCGTTTTCGTGTCGGTTTCAAAGTGGTTGATGCAAACGACCGGCTGAACTCCGCTTCTTTTCACTGTTTCAATATGAGCGATGAGATTCTCACATCCCTTTTCAAGCAGTTCGAGGTTTTCGGTAATATATTCCTCGCTCAGGGGTATTCCAGGTTTGACGACAGGCCCGCCGCCGTGCATCTTCAAGGCGCGGACCGTAGCGACGATAACAACCGCGTCCGGGACAAGACCTGAGATGCGGCACTTCAAATTCCAGAATTTTTCAAAACCAACATCTGCCCCGAAGCCGCTCTCAGTGACATGATATTCACCTAATTTTGTCCCCAGCATATCGGCGAGAATGGAGCTTTGCCCGATGGCGATATTCCCAAAGGGGCCTGTATGCACAAAAACCGGCTGACCTTCGATGGTCTGTAGCAAATTCGGGTGTATCACATCGACCAGCCATGCCGTCATGGCGCCGTCAACCTCAAGATCGGCGGTTGTTACTTCGTTGCCCTTCTTGTCGTAGGCGACGACGATTTTGGCGATGCGCCGGCGCAGGTCTTTCAAATTCTTCGCAACGGACAGTATGGCCATGACCTCGCTTGAGGCGGTCATCTGAAAACCCGAGTCCATCTCGTAGCCATCCATTTTTCCGCCCCGGCCGATCCTGATATTTCGCAGCGACTGAGCGCAGAAATCCATGGCCCATTTCATCTGGACCCGTTCCGGATCGATATCTATCCGTATCAAATTACTTTTTGCCAGCCTGGCATCGTCATAGTTTCTCTCGTGCTGCATGCGCGAGGTCAAAGCAACCATGGCAAGGTTGTGGGCGTTTGTTATAAAGTCGATGTCACCTGTCAGACGAATAGAAAGCGGCGTCAGGGGGATACACTGTGCCAGACCCCCGCCGGCTGCCGAGCCCTTGATATTAAAAGTAGGCCCGCTGCTCGGCTGGCGGATTGCCCCGATAGCCCGTTTTTTGAGTCTGCCAAGGCCTTCAATCAGACCAATCGTCGTGGTTGTTTTCCCTTCGCCCAGCGGCGTCGGTGTAATGGCGGTGACATCAATGTATTTCGCTCTTGGGCCGTCTGCGAGACGAGACAGAACTTTTTGATTCTCGACCTTAGCCAGGTTCCGACCCATCGGAAGCAATTCTCCTTCCTGCAGGCCCAGCTCTTCACCCAGTTGCACGATGGGCTTCATCACTTCCTCGGCAGCTTCTGCAATCTGCCAGTCCTTCATCTTTGTTGGGTCAAGTTTCATTGTTTACTTTTATCGCTTCCGGTTCAAAACTTTTGATTCAAAACCGCGATTACTCCTCCAAAAAATTTAGTTTGCTCCTGAGTATACCTTCAGGAAGCTATCTGAGTAAATTTGTTTGTTCATAAGCATTTCAGCAGCGGCAACCACATTCATCAGGTCCCGGTCGAGGACATCGACAATAGCTGAATCCAGACCGCGGGAGATCGCCATCGCCAGAAAGATCCGGTTTATCAAACTTCTTTCGGTCGCGCCCTGCGAAAGGTTTGACAGGCCTATCGTCATGTGAGGGGCCGGTTCGGCAAGAAGGCGGATCTGTTCCATCGCGGTTAAAATATTGCCGGGCTGAACCTGGGCATTTGGCACTTTAACCGGCAGAATGATAGGATCAATGAACAAACGCTGGGTATCAAATCCCTTTTCCATCGCCTTTGAGACGATTTCCGCAGCTATGGCGACACGGGTATCGATGTCCTGTGGAACGCCGTTTTTGTCCATTGTCAGGGCAATAATGCTTGCTTTCGGTCCTGCCTGGTTTGCCATTTCCATGTATTTATCCATGATTTCATCGTCGGATTTTTTATTCAAAGGTGTCGAGTTCAGAATAACACCATTCTCGGAGTTTACTGCTTTTAAACCTGCTGTGATAACATCCGGCTTCTGGGAATCGAGGCTCAATGGTGTCGAGCAGGTCTCCTGAATGGCTTTGACCAGCCACTGCATCGCTGCCTCCTGGTCAGCCGCGGCTGTACCTACGTTCACATCCAGATACGTTGCTCCTGCTTCGGTCTGCTTTTTTGCCAGTTCCTGGATGACTTTCTTATCCTTCCGGGCGATGGCCTCTTTAACGTTCTTAAACATACCGTTGATTCGTTCTCCTATCAATATCATTGCTGAATCCTCCTTTGGAAACGATAGCTGACAAATCACCAAACCTGGTTGATAAAGTTCCTGACAGTGGCTACCGCTCTGGGATGGCACATACGAATGATATCGACGCCGGCCTGCAGCAAACAAATAGCGGTGGCGGCTTCCCACATCGGCCCTCGATCGGCGGTATCGCCCCAGCCGGGGGCATCGGAGAGTTTGGCCTCTTTGGCCCGCCAGGATTCATAGCCGACATCACAAATAGCCGGCATGGCCATCATTTTATCGCCGGTAAGGGCTGCCAAACGTTGTCGCTCCTGTATCGAATAAGCATATTCTATTCCATATCCCAGGGCCCCGGTGGACTGATATGTCACTATTCGTTCCAGCGGGAAGCCCATATCGGATGCCAGGATGTTGACCTGTTTTGCAATATTGATATCTATAGGTGCTTCGGTGATCAGATGATGGCCGTCGGCAAGGGCGATAGCAGTCAGAGATTTGTAATTATTCTCGGTAATTGTTCCTATCAGGCAGTTTTCCCCTTTTGCCGCACCGCTGACCTTTGGCATGACCTGGTTATCTTTTTCGTCGTTTCCGCAGTTCCACAACACAAGGGGCACACCGACGGCTTTGAGAACTTCTTCGGTTACCTTGACGGCATGTGCGGCATCTTTATCACCCTTATCCGGATGGATACCCTCGAATTTCAGACAGATCAAATCCGCCCCGAATTCCTCGACACATTTTTTGGCCCAGTCGCCGGGGCTGTCCATCACTTCCTTGTATGGTTCGGTTAAAACTTCGGGCCAGTCTTTGGGCCTGTTGTCGAGAACGTCCATCGCAATCACTGGTTTTTCACTGGCATCTTCGGCGGAACCGCCGTAAACGACGTTGCGGGCCCCACCAACGGTGACCGTGCAGGTTCGCGTGCCGCCATTATCTTTTGTCGCTCCGAGAGTAATCCGGTTGACCGAGCCGGTAAAACTATCTGCAATTTCCGGTACTGGCATAAAAATCTCCAAAAATCAAGTGCTGTGAATCCGGGAACTCAAAGCTTAAATACGTCCCATTATCTTGCCTATTACCGAATAGGCCGGGCTATCTTTTGGAAGCTCAAAGACCGTTTTACCTTGTGTTGAGCTTTCGAAAACCGCCGTATCATAGGGGATATGCCCGAATGTTTCAACCACATTTGCTGTTTTCTGCTCAATAAGGCTTGTATTGCTATCCTCAAGGGATTTATTCCAAACCACGCCGGTCTGTTTGATCCCGATCGGCAGTTTTTTTGTCAGGTCAAAGATTCTTTGTGCCGTAACTGTGCCGATCGGGGTAGGTTCGGCCACGATGCACAACAAATCGACATGATTCGTGGTTCTGCGGGATAAATGCTCCATTCCTGCCTCGTTATCAATAATAACATATCGATATTGGCTGCCCAGGTCGTCCAGGAACTTTCGCAGCAGATTATTGACTGCACAATAGCAACTGGGCCCTTCCGGCCGGCCCATCGTCAGCAAATCGAATCCTTCGGACTCGGTAATCGCCTGTTGAATAGCGTATTCAACCGTTCGCAACTTATCCATTCCCGCGTTACTTGGGGCTTTCGCCCTCGCCTCCTCACGAATATCAGCAACAGTGCTGGCAGGCTCCACACCCAACATCAGGCCCAGGCAGGAATTCGGATCTGCATCGACAGCAAGGATGGCTCCGCCGCCGGCCTGCTCCAGCAAATGCCTGACCATCATTGCGGCGATGGTTGTTTTTCCTGAGCCGCCTTTTCCGCTTACAGCAATGGTTGTTGTCATTTTGTATGTTTCCGGTCTCTTTATTCTTGATTTGTATCAATCTGTTGAATAGCCTTGAGAAATTCATCCGGGACTGGGCGTCCGTTGCATTCAAGGGTAGGATCAGCACCGTGCTTGAGCAGGATTCGTCCTATTTCCACATTACCTCTGCCCGCCGCCGAGTGAAGCGCCGTACGGCCATAACTGGCTCTGGCGTTGACATCGGCTCCCTGTGAAAGTAGAAGCTCAACCATCTCAACGTGTTCATGCGATGCGGCATCAATCAGAGCCGTTCGTTCACCTCCCCCCTTTTGGTTAATGTTAGCGCCATGAGCCAGAAGCAACTTAGCCGCTTTGATTTGCCCGTTTCTTGCCGCATATTGTAACGGGGTGCCACAACCGGTTCCTTTTGCACTTACGTCTGCCCCGTAGTCTAAAAGAATCTTCATTACTTCAATGTGACCATGATGAGAAGCGTAATGCAGAGGAGTTTCGCCACCTTCGTTGACCTTGTTTACATTCGCATCTTTTTCTAACAGCAACTTGACTACTTCGATGCGTCCATAGGCCGCCGCAAAATGTAGAGGTGTATCAAGATACCAGAAGGTACGCGTATCGGGATTCACTCCCCAGGCCAACTGGCTTTTGACTTCAGCCACATTTCCTGCTCGTGCCGCAGTGTGAATGCTCATACAGCCTGTTGAACATATCGAGAGCAGTATCAGCAATGATATGCCAACGAGCCTTCTAAGAATTTGGTTTATTTTCTTAAGCATGATTTTTCTCCCTCATTTTTACCGATGGAAACAGCGACAAATCCGTATGCGGCAAAAATTTCGCCCTGATAAACTCCTCCATGTACTCCGGATGGCTCATCAAATCAAAATAAGTCATATTATTGGCGATATGCTCGGCGGTCTCCTGTGCCTTTCGGCTCAGCAGAACTGTCTTTGCTCCGGCAATTGAGGTATTGCCAACGTAATGAATCTTCTCCAAAGGCACATCCGGCAGCATTCCAATCGTGACAGCCTGTCGAATATTCAGGAAGTTTCCGAATCCGCCCGCTAAATAAATCGCCTCCAGGTCCTCCGGCCTTGTCTGGGTGGACTCCATCAGAACCTTAATAGCGGCAAAAACTCCCGCCTTGGACCTAATCAGATTATCAATGTCCGCCTGTGTGATGACGATTTCCTTTTGTTCATCCTTTGCCGGGACCAACCGGAACTGCAAACCCTCATCTCCTCGGGATAATCCCGGATGGTTGTCGGCTTTAAACCGTCCCGTTCGGTCTATGATGCCGTGGACAAATAGTTCGGCAAGTGTATCCAAAAGTCCTGAGCCACATATCCCGACAGGCGGGTTATTTCCGATTGTCTTGAATTCGATAGAACTTTCATCACGAATAGTTAGTTTTTCGATAGCCCCGGCACCGGCCCTGGTGCCGTGTTTGATTCCGCTGCCTTCGAAGGCCGGCCCTGCCGAGCTTGATGCGCAGACCAGCCAGTCCCGATTACCGAGGACGACTTCGCCGTTCGTGCCGATATCGGCAAAAAGGCAGACGCCTTTCTTAGTGAAAATTCCTGTGGTTAAAGCTCCCGCCACTATGTCACCGCCCACGTAGGCAGCCACACCTGGCAGACAATATAACAGGCCTTGCTCATTGATTTGGATGCCAATTTCTGCGGCCTTGATCGGTGGGATAAAATTGGCCGATGCCACATACGGCTCCCGGCGAATTCGCGTCGGATCCAGTTTCAGCAAGAAATGTATCATCGCAGTATTGCCGGCACATATTACCGCGGTTATTTCGCATCGATCGATTTTTTGCCTTTTAGCCAGCGTTGTAATGAGGCTGCTCACATCTTGGACAATAAGATTCTGGATTTCATCGAACGCATCATTTTCTTCTGCATAGATGATTCGACGAATATAATCCTCACCAAAGTTTATCTGGCTGTTATACACAGCTTCGGCATCAACTGTCGTGGCGTTTGTCAAATCAACAAGATGGGCCACCACCGTGGTTGTGCCCAGATCGACGGCCACGGCAAAGTTTCTTACGCTGCGGTTGCCTGCTTCAACTTCCATCACCTCGGTCGTCTGACCCCGGCGACCAATGGTTACAGTTGCTTTGTAGTCGCTGTTGGTAAGCAGCCTGGGAAGTTTTTGAAGGATACGGAATCCGGTTTGCATAACAGGAGCGTCAATTTTCTCCCGGATGGCCAGATACAGCCGCTCGTGGTCCGCTGTATGGTCGTGGACGGTAGGCGGTGACATCTCAACATATACTTTTCTGACTAGAGGATCGAACTCAAACACCCCTGCACGCACATCTCCGGCCAGGTCGCCGAATCTATAGGCATTGGTGTCCATCAGGATTTGAGCTGTTTGCAGGGAATGAGATTTCGGTACAGTGACAATCACATCGCTGAGAACTTCGCTCCGGCAGGCTAAAACAATGTTCCGGCGAATTTCGTCCCGGCTAAGTAATGTTGTGTGTCTTGTTTGAACTTTTTCGACGCTGTCGATGATTACTTTGCATTTGCCGCAATATCCGTCTCCACCGCAGATACTGGTCAGATAAATACCTGCTTTGTTAGCCGCTTCGAGCAGAGAAGTCCCGGCCGGCACTTCTATATTAAGGCCGCTCGGTTCGAAACGTACTATACAATTTTTCCTGCTGCTTTGTTCCATCTTCGGATTGCATAGTTTGAGAGTTTTACCGCGATACGCATCACGATTTAATTCCAGACTTCCTGCAGATATTTGGGCAGCATCGAGCATTCTCTTGGCCCGACCATAACCTCCCAGTTTGTCGCCTCTTCGAGTTTGCCGCTCATCACCGCCACATATCCGGGTATTATCAGCTTATGGTGTTTGACCAGTTTGTCAACGCCATATTTGACCATGGCATCAGCCACTGTTTTTTCGTTTAGCTTATCCCCCGAATAAGCCGTCAGAACGCTTGTGCCTTCGGTATCGACCACCAGAATATAGCTGGGCACTCTGCTGGCTTCGACATCTGATTCGACAGTGTAGTATGTCAGAGAAAAGTTCGTCGTGAACATGACCGGCGAATTCTCATCAGGTTCGCCAATAGGATACACTTTCGGTTCTACCTGAACCGGTTTTTGCGGATCAGTGTAAATATTCATCACCGTAGTCAACATGGGCAAAAGCGCGTATGGCTCGACAGTGTCAACAATCACGATACCGGAGTACTTGCAAATCAAACTAACGGCTGAAGCGACCTGAGAATCGGCCTCCGCTCCAGTAACAAAGGATATCGTCGGATATCCTAACGGCCGGAAGACTTTCTTTAACGACAGCACACGCATCCTTGAGAGCTTGTAAAGCTGGTCCCGCTGACTTGAGCCGTCCAGACTTAAAACGATATCTTCGACTCCCTGGCCCTTGATCTTTTCGCTCAGATCGGACAGGGCCTCGATGGATTCGGCTTTCACCACGAGGGGACATTTGTTCTCTTTGGCGATTTTCGCCATCGCGTCTGCGGTATCGGCCTTTGCCGAGGCAAGCAGAGGAACCCGGTCCTTTACTTTTGCCGCTGCTGCGGCCATCGCCTCCGGCAAATCCGTTACTAATATCAGAGCAAGGTCGCTGCCGTCTTTCACTGCTGCGGCAGCCTTGGCAAAAGCTTCGGATGAGCCGCTGTCGTTGATTACGGCTATAGCCCGGACTCCAATCCTGGTCCCGACCCGCTCGAACTGCAGAGCGTTTATGGACTCGATGCGTTTTTTCAAATCCTCGCCGGAGAGTGTATCCGAGACGGTTACGCCGAGAATCGTCGGGTTATGAAACTTCTCTTCATGCCGGAAGCACACGGTTTCCTGGCCGATTTGTACCTGATTATCGCCTTTGCCGAATAAAACCTTTCGCATGGGTGGCGCCGCGGCGGCGGCGAGTTTTTCTTTGGCCTGCTCTGAAACATCCGGGCACTCTTCAAGCTTGGCACGTTTTTGTGCCAGGGCCATAGCAAAGGCAAGGCAAGTGGGCTTGCCGCACTTTTTGCAGTTGGTTTTGGGTAAGAGTTTGAATATTTCCAATCCTGTCAACGCCATAGGCTTCGTCCTCTCTTCGTTATTCTTACTTAGTACGTCTAAAACATAGGCTCCAAAGTAGTCACCGGATGACCGGCGTTGGTTATAAACTCCAGGACCTCTTCTTCAGTGGTAGCCGAACTCTCATCAGCGACCATATCGAGGAATTTCTCTCCACCAAGCCCCAGTTCTTCCGCTCTTTTGATAAAAGAATCTTCGATTTCCTGTTTGAGCATTGTGGGCATCCACACTATTCTTACAATTCCTCCTTCGGCGGCGATAAATTTTTTCGAATTAATATAATGTTTCGAGTGCCCGATGAATCCGGGAGTTTGCTGTCCGCCGCCGACAGTACCGGCAAGGGTCGAGAACTTCATCCCGGACGGCGTCATTTCGGCGAATTCTCTGTTGACAATCATTATCCCGCCGGTTGATGGCAGCACCGCCGCAATACATTCAAAGCAGCCGCAGGAAGTCATCGGGTCGATAATCATGCTGTATTGACTCATTCGCTCGACATTTCCGCCGCTTTCTTTGAGGACAAAGGCGTTTACACGATCCCACTGGCCAATAGTCCGGTCAATACAGTTACCCTTCGTCATCGGCTGGTTTGGGCCGGATGGCGTTATTTCGTAAGCTGCGCGGCAATCCAGCCAGCTATAAGCGCCGCATAAGCCGGGCCGTTCCGGGGAAACCACACAAACATGGTTCGGGGCGAAACTCTGGCATAAGGTGCAGGAATAGAATATTTCCACATCTTCATCCTGCATACCGGCCAGCCGTGCATCACGCTCGGCAAATATTGCCTGAGCCTGCTTGCGAAGGGCGATAACTTGCTTGTCCTCCGTAAAAATCTTGACCTGTACTTTGTCTACAATACTCGAAAACTCCTCGTGGTACTTAGCATGCAGGAGCTTGCCGATATGTTCCAGCATGAATCCGGCTTTGGCGGCGTCCTTGCTGATTCGTACCCAGTTGATGTCCCTCTGGCCCATGTGCCAGATGCCCTGGGCCTCGTTGAAGAACGTGTGCACGTGACGTTCGAGCACCGGTTCGAAATCGGGCTGCATTTTTCGCCCCGCCACCTCGACGATGATACCCAGCGGCAGTTTTCCACCGGCCTTCACCGAATCAATGTCAGGCCCAATAACTTCCACATTACCATCTTCGACATCGGCGATATCCCGCATTCGAAGCCACTCGAAGGCCGGTGTTCTCTGGCCGCCGAACTCGCAGTGCATGTCTTCCTTGCGAATCCGTTCACCCTCGAAGGCGGGACTGACCGCCACGGGGACAGGTATTTCGGTAATCTTTATCTTCAGGCCGCGAACCTCGATCGCTTTTTCTACAATCCGGTCATGGGGTATATTGGAGACGACGTGCTCGTAGGTGCACACACCGGTCGGCAGAATCTCGGGGATATCAGAATCGGCGATGGTCGGAAAGCCGTAGTTAATCGCACCGGCAGCGTTGGCATACCATTGGTCGGTGACCTCGCCCAGCGGCATAACGAAGGCAAAGATTCTGTTCTTGTTATAGAGCAGGTTGCGCCGGAAATCTCCCGGCTGAACGCCACCGAAACTAAGAGCAGCCCGGCTGGCAAAACCAAGCGAATAGATTGCCGAAGTGATTTCTCGCCCGAATGGAACCAGTCGGGTCTCCCAGCCCAACTGGACTCCCCCTTCGACCAATTGCTCGGCGAAAGTGGTGCCGTTATTGTGTCCCGACATAAAAACGTATAAACAACGTTCCTGCAGTTTGCGTGCGATGGCCACGGCGGTCTCCACATCAGGAGCCGCCCCAACAACAGCCGCAAAGCCAGGCGCGGTTCCATCGACAAACTGAATGCCGCGCTCCCGTAAAATAACATCATCCGCCGCTCCGAGCCAGATGTCATCGACCGGATTCGGCCCGATCAGGTACTTACAGG
>CAZFOQ010000093.1:0-17224 GCA_964520535.1 uncultured Pirellulales bacterium
TAAAACTGAGTTGGTCATTGATATAATTTTCCACTCGCGTTCCATACTCTGAAGAATAGTAAGCGATTGTTTCGGTTTTTGGAGTTTGGCCCTGTGGCAGACCCTCCATTTTAACATTAGCCGTTAAATGATAAACAACGGTTTCGATACGTCCGATTTTTTCAACCAAAGCTCCCCACGCAACACCAGAAGTACTGGATTGAAAATTTATTAATAACGCCGCAACAATGATCACCGCCGCGACAGCGGCTAATTTTGATATTCTGCTATTCATGATTATTCTCCACACGTTTTGTTGTGCTGATTGTTTTTTAGACATTTTTCCAGACAGGTTTTGCCTGAGACGTTTGAGATCGCCGGCCGTCAGTTCAGGACCCGGCTCGAACTGTGATATTGCTTCGAAACGACGCTCAATTTCTTTTTCATCAATTTCCGACATAATCTCACCTCGTTTTGAGGTTATCCATTTTCCCGTTTAACATTTCTCTAAGCTGAGCCATGGCTTTGGCACAAACTGAACGAATATGTTGCGGCTTTTTTTCCAGCCGTTCGGCTATGTTCTCATACGATTCCTGCTCGATATAGCGCATCACAACGACATCCCGGGCCAGGTCATTCAATCTCGACGTCGCATCAAGGACTTGTTCCAACTCTTCAGTTTGAATCATTCGTCCCAGCGCCGACGGTTCATCCTGTGTTGCCCGACAGTTTCCTTCCAGAGGTCGGTACCTGATCTGCTGCTGTTTTCGCCATTCGAAAGCAAGGTTTATCGCCGCCCGGTAGGCATAGGCAAAAGAATTCTCTGCCCGATCAAATGTTCTGGAATTCCATAACCTGATAAAAAGCTCCTGCAGCAAATCGCCAACTACGTCCTCATGTCGGGTCAATCGTGCCAGAAGTCTGTGCAGACGCGGTCCTGAGGTCTCTAACAATTGCAGAATCTTTTTTTGCCGCTCGATCAAACTATCCTCAATACCTAAATTCTGTAGCTACTTTGCCATGGCTCTCATTATTATAGATTAAAGAGGAGCATTCTGCGCACCTGTTTTTTCTACTAAAATCCTTATATGCGCAGTAAAAAAAGGCCGAGCATGTGTGCTCGGCCTTTATCTTCGAGCTATCGTGCTTATTGTCCTAATAAAGGCTTTCAAGTTCCGCCAGTTCCTCAGCAGTCACATTCTCAACCCTCAGGTCGCCAAAGATAATACGATACTCATTCTCGGAGATCCTCCATCGCATCAGAACCATACCGATATCTTCGGCTGTTACTTTGTCACCATAGTAAATAACGTCTTTGTTCGTTCTGACCAATTCGGCATAAAACGTGCTGGCTGCCGGCATACTTATCATATTGCTCATCATCCTGTTGACTTCTTCTTCATCGTTCGGGTCCCTGCCGCTTTCTTTCAATGCCTTGCCGGCTTCGGTCATTGCCGTGACTATTGCCAGGCTGCTGGGATATTTCCCATAGGTGATTTCCGCAAACGCCTGCAGGCCTTGAATTGTTTTTTCTTCGCTGGTTTTACTATCAGTCCCCTCTATCCCAGTCATTAATGTATAATCAGCAGGGATATTAGGCTCAAAGTAGTTTGGCTCAAGCTCGAGGATCAATTCAAACTGTTCCATTAATATCTCTATTTGAACGTCGTTCTCTGCGGTGGCAGCTTCCATTTCTAATAACAATGGTGCTGTAGTCTCGATATCTACCCAAAGACGCACAACGAGATTTTCAAAAACTCCTTCTGCAAAAGCTGGATTCTTAACCTCAATGCCCTCAACCTCTATGCCGTTAATGTTATCACGACCCAATTCTGTATATCCGAAGGACATAAAGTACTCTACAATTTCTCTCAGGTCATTTGTTTGACGGTATTCATTAAGCTGTTGAACAGTTAATGGCATACGCACGTACTTTTTCGCTTCAGGAATAATCGTGATTAAAACTTCCTCTGCCGGATTCATATAGCTCGTCGAAGCTACATTCCCGTCCACATAGGTATCGACCCGAATCCCGTGCTCTGCGGAGTTGTATACCAACGATTCTACTTCCATTATCTCTTCTTCATCCAAGCCGGTAATGCTTGTTTTCAATCGATATGATAATATTGGAGCTTGTTCAATATTTTTAATCACATCCGCCCAGAGGATACTTGTACTTGGAACACCCAAGTAGTTTAATACCATAAATACTGCTATCACTATTAACGCCGCTGCGGCCAATTTAATAAATCTGGTTTTCACGATATAATCTCCTAAAACATAGATTTTCGGTTGTTTTGATTGAGTCAGAGTCTTCTCGAAGTCTTTTGATGTTTGTTCGGCGATTTGTCGCACATCATCCGGCAATTCTTCGGATCCGATTCTTTTCAGGATTTCTTCAATATTATTGTCTTTTTTCATTTTCTTACTCCTGTTCTGCTAAAACCGCCAATTTGCTTTTCAAAGTTGCGATTGCCTTAGATACGTGCGACCTTGCTCCCGCCTGGCCGCAGTATAACTGTGCAGCAATATTCCCGTAATCCTGTTGTTCCAGATATCGCATTACTATCGCTTTTGCCTGCTTAGCTGGAAGCTGGCTTATCGCACGTCTGACCTTTTTGACCAGTTCAATCTTGTCGAGCTCTTTATCAGGGCTTTCCAGGAGGCCAATTTGGCTTTGACTAAAATGCCCATTTCTGCCGATTCTGTCTCGCCAGGCTTTTGAGTTGGCCGTTAGTACTATCCTGTAGATATAAGCCCCTGCTTTTTTGCCGTTGAGCTTCTCGATATGCTGCCACATTCCTAAAAGTGCATATTGCATCGCCTCGGTGAAAAGCTCTCTATCGCCCGTCAGCTTCCAGAGAACCGATGTCAAGTATCCGGTGTATTTGGTTCTTAGCTCTCTGAAAAGCTCTGCTCGCTTTACATAATTCATTTGTCAATGCTCCAATCTTCCATTATTTTTGAGCATGCTCTATTTCTATCTAATAATAACTGTGCTGAGCGGAAATTGTGTAAAAGATTCTTTAAAAATAGAAAAAAGGGGTCAGGAGCCTTTTGGGGCTTGACAAGCAATAAACTGCCGACATAAAATTCATTTATGCCGAGAGCAAAAAGACAATCCCCGGGAGGTATTGTTTATCATGTCTTGAATCGTGCCAATGCTCGCCAAACAATCTTTCAATAATTCTTGGATTACAAAATGTTCGAGAAAATTCTTGCCGAAGGCCTTGTCAAGATTCCGATGCGTCTGACCGGGTATTGCCTGATGTCCACCCATTGGCACCTGCTGTTGTGGCCGTATAATGACGGCGACCTGTCGGCGTTTATGCATTGGATTACGATGACACATACACAGCGATGGCACATTGCTCATCATACCGTCGGAACAGGCCATCTGTATCAAGGCCGTTTCAAAAGTTTTCCGATTCAAAGTGAATATTACTACCTGACAGTATTACGATATATCGAGAGCAATCCTTTTCGTGCCAGCCTGGTGAAAAGCTCATCAGATTGGATTTGGAGCAGCTTGACGATACGAAGAGGTCTGGCAAAAGATAGCGTTACTATTTCTGCCGGTCCAGTCGAATTGCCGGACAACTGGGCCGAGCTGGTTGATATTTTGCCATGGGAAAACAACCTTGCGAAAATAAAACAGTGCATTCGCCGGGGGACGCCGTTGGGACAAGATAATTGGATTCGGCAAACTGCAAAACGCCTGCTTCTCACTTCTACTCTAAAAGCTCGCGGCCGACCCAGAAAAGGCTCCTGACCCCTTTTTATCTCGGGTCTTGAGCAGGACAAAAAGGCTAAGAACGCCGGAGATCAAATACCCAACAGGTACAAATTTCAGAACAACGTCCGAACCAAAATGCTCGGCGAGTGGTAAAATACCAATAAAGACAATATCGGCGAACGCCCACGTGCCGCCCACGACAAAGCCCATTCTTCGCCCGAGACTGAATCCTACTGCGTGACGTGCCAGGGTAATCATTAAAATATAAGCGGCAATTGTAAAAAAACCGGCTCCAAAGAGTAGCCAAATCGCTATAGCGTGATTCAAAAATATCAGGTAAATGACAAGAAAGGGAATCACAAGAAAAAGGGCAAGAATTGTACATCGCAGCTCCCCCTTTCGATCGGCGAGATTCGCCCATAACAGCGAGCCGAAGGCGCCTCCGAGGCCGAACATCGTGGCGGAAAGACCGCCGAACGTTAGCTCGAAACCAAGCTCATTGAGCACGGTCGGCAGCAGTGACGCCAGAACCATCGTCGAGACTGCAGCAGGCATGGCCATCGCCATAATCAACCAGAAGGGTAATCCACGGTCTTCTGTTCGACCCTCATTTTTGTTTGGCTCTTTCGACTCGACCGCCAGGCGGACTCTCAGCAAGATGACAAAGACAATCCCAATCAATGGACAAAGTGCCAGGGCATACAAACCCTTGAGGCCGTAACGAGATACCAGGAAAGCCGAAATCGCACCGCCACTTGCGAATCCCAAAAAACCTCCGCCCATAAAAACAGCGGTACTGACGGCCGGTCGAATCCGTTTTAGCCGGTGAACCGCCCGCAGGCTCTCCGGATGGACCAGAGCAATTCCAATACCGCTGATCCCGGAAAGGAAAAGAATCCAAAAAAATGTGCTCCCCTGTCTTGGAACAATCCCCAACAGGCAGACACATATGGCCAGGACCAGTCCGAAGTGTATCAGCAGCGGAGTTCGCTTTCGATCGCGTAGATGCCCAATCAGCGGCTGGAGGCCGTTGCTGGTCATGCGCAATGCAACCAGAACAAGCCCGCCCAGAGAAAGACTGAGTCCGAATTCGGCACGGATTGCGGGAAGGATGGCCGGCAGCATACTTGCAAACATGTCGATCAGGAAATGGACCCCGGCAAGCACCGACAACTGCATCCAGTAAAATGTGGCAATTTTTCTATTCAAGTGTCAACTGAATCATGCCTCAAACTTTTTGCCGGTGAGCAGCTCGTACGCCTGGATATATTTGTCACTGGTTTTTGCCGTAATATCTTCGGGCAGTTCCACGCCGGGACCAGACTTGTCGAAGTGTATGCTCTCAAGATAATTGCGGACGAATTGTTTATCGAAGCTCTCCTGGTCGCATCCGGCCTGGTATTTATCGGCCGGCCAGAAACGCGAAGAGTCGGGTGTCAGGACTTCATCAATCAAAATGAGCCTATCTTCGAAGTAGCCCCACTCGAATTTCGTATCCGCCAGGATAATTCCTTTGCTCTCGGCATACTGGCCGGCTTTCTTGAAAATCTCGGTGCTCTTATCGCGGACATAGCCTGCTGCTTCTTCGCCGATAATTTCAACACATCGCTCGAAGCTGATATTTTCATCGTGCGTGCCTCTCTCGGCCTTTGTCGCCGGAGTAAAAATCAATTCCGGCAGTTTCTGACATTGCTTAAATCCGGATGGCAGTTTTTGTCCGCAGACCGTTTCGCTTTGTTGATATTCTTTCCAGCCGGAACCTGCCAGATACCCTCGGATAACACATTCAATCGGCAGAACTTCACCCTTTTTAACCAGCATACTTCGCCCGGTTAACTGCTCGGGATAGTTGCAAAACGGTTCCGGGAATTGGGCCACATCATCGCTTATTAGATGGTGCTCAATATCCGTTCCGAGGAAATCAAACCAGAAGCGAGAAATTTTGGTCAGGACTATGCCCTTATAAGGGATGCCGTTGGCCATCACGACGTCGAATGCGCTGATCCGATCAGTCGCTACGATGAGCAGCTTATCACCTAAATCATATATATCACGAACCTTGCCGCGACTTGGCTCAAGGCCTTCTATGTTCGTTTCCAAGACTGTCTTTGTCATCATTTCTTCCTTCATGATATTCTCCCTTTCCTTATATAACTGCCGTTCAGGCAGGAATTATCTGTTTTTAATCTCTGATTAACATCCTCGGTTAAATAATAACGGCAGGCTAATTGTAGTGGAAACAAAAAAAATTGCACGCACTTTTCTTTTTAAGGGAACTTGTTCTGAATAATCCTGCAGAATCGCTGGATGAACAGTTTGACAACACACTTAAGCAGTGAGTCGAATTTTAAAATTTTCCAGGATAGAGGCTAATTCCGAGGTGAAATCTTGTTGATAGGAATCATAATTTCTGACTTCATTTTTGTGTAATCTGTGATTCCGGTATCCGTAGCAAATGTCTCACAAGCATTTTCAGCAGCTCTGTAACCGTTTTTCGTAATCCAAACATGAAGGCTGTCATAAACAGAACTGGGATCGGTCTGACCTGCTGGTTTTGCTGTGACAGCGACCTCCATAGCCTGCAGAGTCTTGACATCGGTCAATTCGCCTAATGTGCCGGAAAGCTTTAATGCTTCCTGACCGACCGGGATCCGAATCTCAACGAGACAATGTTCACCGGATATGTATTGAGGATTATTTAAATACACGCAGGAAAGTGAGCCGCCGGGCCAGATCTTATTTTTAATCGCCAGAGCATACAATCTACTGATGGTCTCGCCGATTTCCCCATATTCTCCGCGGTAAATGGTGTAGAGCACCGTTTGCGATTCCAGTTTACGAGTTGTGATATTGGATTCGCCAGTAGATTGTTCGGCAAAAATCTCAACCGTAACGATTGTCGTCAATACCAATACGACCACCAATAGTGACAATACCTTGAACCTGTTCATAATTTTCTCCTTTCATCAATCTTATTCTGTTTTGTTTTGAGAACCTTCTACGATTTGTTTCAGGGCGTTGACGTGTTCGGCAAAGGCATCTCGGCCTTTTCCCGTGGCGCTGATGAAAGTGCAGGGTTTGCGGGCAACAAAAGCCTTCTCTATCCTAATATAGCCTGCCTCTTCCAATTTGGTAAGATGTGCGCCAAGGTTGCCGTCGGTAAGCTTCAGGAGCTTACGTAGATATGTGAAGTTGACCTGCTCGCTCTGATCAAGGCTAACAAGGGACGACATTATTTGCAGCCGAACCGGCTGATGGATTATATTATCAAGCTGGGCCATTTTTTCACCTCCATCGCAATCTTATATACAGGCCGGTACCGAACAGCGTTCCTCCGCCCACGAAAGCCATCCAAAGACTATAGTATTCTCGTAAAAGGTAAAAACCTACCAATGTCGCAACTGTTAATGCAAGACCGAGCACAATCATAAAACGATTGTCAAACCAGAGTCCCATGACGATATAGGCAAACATTGCCGCCGTACAGATAAACGCGTTACATTGGATGCCGCTAAACGGAGCTAATAAAAATAGCCAGATCACAATATAGAGACATAAGAAGATCCACAATGCTGTGATACGCCAACTTGATTTGTGTGACGATGTCTCTTTTATTGGAGCCTTTGCGCGATATACTCCAAAGATTACTCCAGTTCCTACGCCGCCAACCGCTGCCATCGCCATAAATATATAAAAAGCGTAAGTGTGGTAAAAATGTGTGGTTGTAAATGCGACTATCCAAAGTATCCCCCACATCATCAGCGAAGGATTCGCATAGGCCGAGGCGATGGCCCTGTGGGTTTGGCCCATAACTTCCTGAACCGTAGATAATGATGCTTGTGCATCTTCCTGAGAAACATTCATAGTATTAATCTCCTCTATAAGATCCAATATAATCTAATATATAGAGTACTCTATACAATAGAGTACTCTTCGTCAAGGTCTTTTTTAAAAAAATTCCTATATTTTTGCAAAATGTCCGTTTTCTTCCTAAAAATCCCACTTTTTTAAATAGAGAAAAAAGATATTTTCTCGAATCGAACGTGGCAGATTTGTTGCATTTGTGAGATTGAAGAGCTTTGTAGATTCTATCAACCGATTTCTTCTATTTCAGGAACTACTGGAAGCCTGCAATTTACAGTGTTTGGAAGGGTGCTGTTAGATAACAAAGGCAAGCCTTTTGGTGATCATTTATGAGAAGCCGGAATTCAGATTGCACTTGTTTAACAAAACAAAGTCAATCAGATTATATCGCTTGTGTCACCTTATATTTGTTGCCACTTCAAGGCCATGCTCCGTCATTAGCTCCGGATCGGACATTACTTTCGAAGCTTCTCCGTCGGTAATAATCCGCCCATTATCAAGCAGGACGGCTCTGTCGGCAATTGCGGCTGCAAAATTCATATTGCAGGTTGCTATAATCAAAGTCTGGGACAAGCTGCTTAAGAGCTTTATAAGATTGTTACGGTGTCTTGGATCCAGACTGCCATCAGGTTCATCGAGCGTGATTATCTTTGGATTCATAGCAAGTATGGTTGCAACGGCAGCGGCACGCTTTTGTCCGGCAGAGAGATGATGGGGGGCTTTCTCTGCCATCTCATCCAGGCCAACCGTCTTTAACGCCTCGGTGACTCGAGTTCTGACCTGTTCGGGTGCCAGGCCCATATTAAGCGGACCAAAAGCCACGTCGTCGAATAAAGTGGGCAT
Organism: uncultured Pirellulales bacterium; assembly: GCA_964520535.1. Lineage (GTDB taxonomy): Bacteria > Planctomycetota > Phycisphaerae > Sedimentisphaerales > Anaerobacaceae > JAFGPS01. Next base: position 8,423 of record CAZFOQ010000093.1, read on the forward strand.
GAATAATTGATCATCGGGATCTTCCATGCAGGAGCCGAGACGTGTGCGAATTTTCTTTAGGTTCCTCTTGTTAACTTCCAGACCATCGACAAGCACTTTCCCTGTGCCTTTTGTAAAACCTGCCATTGCAAGAAGCAGTGTCGATTTGCCGGCACCGTTCGGACCTATCAAAACAAGTTTTTGGCCATGCTCGATACTCAGGGTGACGTCACTGAGGGCGGCCGTGCCGTCCGGATAGTAATATGAAAAATTCCGTATTTCAATCGCTCTTGACATAGTATTTAATGCAAAATCGGTTTAATAAAAAAATACAAACCTAACATGAACGAAGCCGCTATCAGAACAAAGAGTAAATCAGAGCGGCGAACTTTTAACTTCGAGAGTGTACGCCATTTCTCATTAAAACCACGGGCCTGCATCGCGATATTGATATGCTCAGCAGTATCAATGCTTCGGACCAGCAGCGAGCCAAGCATTGATGTCGCGGTTCTCAATTCGGTCTTAAATCCCAGATTTCGAAGCTTTCGCCCTGCTCTTGCACGCAATATATGATGTGCCCTGTCGATAAGGACAAATATATAGCGATACAAAAATCCGAGCTGAATGACTAATAAAGTGGGCAAACCTAATCGCTGCAGGCCGGCGAGTAAATCGTTGAATCTTGTAGTAGAAACCAGCGCTATCAGGGCAAGCATCGTAACAACAAACTTTCCAATGATAGTAAAACATCTCATCCAGCCAATTGTGCCGGTCCAGACAAACGGCCCAAACGCAATATTCAAGGGCGTTTTATCATACAGCGGACAGCTTAGAGCCAGAACTAATACAAAAGGGCTCACAATTAATATATGCTTGAAAACAAATCTAAGCGGGATTCCGGCCCAGACCAGAATGGTAAAAGGGCCGATGGCGTAGCATACCAGGATACTAACCGAAGTCCGCGGCAGAGAAATGACCACGGCAGTAAAGACAAACACGACTATAAACTTGACCCTGCTGTCGAGCCTATGTATGGCCGAATCCTGATACGCAAATTTGTCTATGTACGCATGGTGCATGCTTGATATCGGGTCTCTCGTATTTTGTTTGAGATATGCTTATTACAATGTCTTTTTCCTCAACACCCGCGCTGCCAGCCAGACAAAAGCCATTGTCGCTGCCGAGCCAACCACGCCGGCGAAGCTGGTCCAGCCGGCACTGATATCAGCTTCCTGTTGAGCAACTGTTCCGAGTTTTGAGCCCCTTGCAGAATAATCGGGAAGGAGTGCATATTTAGACTGGAAGTCATCCACGGCGGAAATTCGCGAATCCTCATTTGAGACCGCAGGATTGAAATCAGGCTGGTCCGGCCTTTCAGCATAACTCCACTCCAGACCATCGGGATTGTCCGAAGCAAGCAAAGACAGTCCCGCGCCGACAATAACACTTAAAACCACCAGTGTTACAAGGACCGCTTTTCTGCTTAATCTCACCTTGCCGGGCAAAGAATCCATGACAACATCGGGTCGGACCTGTTGTAAATAACCTAATACAGCCACGGTAATCAATCCTTCAATGAAACCGACCAAAAAATGAACACCAATCATCGTTATCAAAAAAGTTGAGAACGGAACCGCTAATACTCCAGACAATGCCGCCTGTATAGGAACCAGAACCGCACCGGCTTCAACAGCAATTATACAAGCCAGCATCGCCCCAATGTATACCCTAAAGCTGCTGAATTGACCCACAGTAACAGTCTTATACAAATAATAGCCGAGATAACCGGGTATAATACCCATATTGATAATGTTACATCCGAGCGCCAGCAAGCCGCCATCCTGAAATATAAGGCACTGGATAATTATCACCGAGGATATAACTATTGCCCCCAAATGCGGGCCTAATATGATTGCAAGCAGTACCGCTCCAATCATATGTCCACTTGTCCCGGGCATTGCCGGCAGTTGGAAATTGAACATTTGTCCGGCAAAAACGAATGCTCCCAAAATGCCCATAAGAGCAAGTTTGTCTGCGGCGATAATATTTTTTACTTTCCTGCAGATAAAGCCCAGAGCTCCGGCTGCTATTGCCAGGGTCCCGGTGGCAACCGGGATTGACAGCAATTCATTAGCCATATGCATAAAAACAGCCTCCTGTATTATCTTTATTTATTAAATTTTCTGTCATCACTATATAAGAATATTGCATTGTCGTCAAAACAACATTTGTGCGCGTATACCCAATACCACGGCGTCGCTAACTGTGCCGTTACCACCCGGATTGGCAATGTACTGGACGCTCGGACTGATATTTAGCCACGGCGTAACTTGGACGCTGTAGTAAAGTTCAAAAGCACTTTCATAATCGTCCGAATAAGTTCCGGACGCTCTATCACTGAAGAAACCCTGAGCGAAACCTGCACCGAGCACATCATCGTCACGACCTTCTATAAGCCCTTGATATTGAAAACCAAAGCTCCAGAAATTGGTAATATCGTTTCTCATGCTGTTTGCATATCCATATCTGGCAAAGGCACCAAGACCCTGACTGTCACCAATATCAGAATTCTCCTTTGCCAGCATCTGATCACAGCTAAGATAAAATCCGACATCGTCACGATAGTTTTTTGAGGCATCCGAATGAGCTTTAGGCTGCGGATCATTCCAGAGACCTAACCGATATGCACCCTGCAAAGAGCCGTTGGTCGAATCCGGTTGAGTTGTCACACCGGTCTCGAATATATAAAAGAAATAATCTTCGCCGTGGAAGGTCGTTCGAAAACCCGTCTCTCTTAAATCGTTCCGGGCATCTACCACACCCGCAGAGACATACCACCATTCTATAGGATTATAATAGCCTGCCACACCAAGGGCATAGACAGGGAAAGGAATGGTTGGATTGTTGACAAGTGCGCTGTTTAAGAACTGGCTTGTCTCGTCATTCGCAAAAGAACTTGCGTCAAAAGCAACCGGACAACCGCTGCACTCGAATCCGCCGGTAATGTCCATCTTGCCCACCCTTAAAAGAAATTTGCCGTCACACATAGACTGTTCATACCATAGTTCGGTAACAACAGCCGAGTCTCTGGGAATTGCATCGCCGTTCACTCCGAAAACGCTGCCCACGGATGGTCCGTCAATACCGACGGACTTCGACCAGAAACCTTCGGTGTGGACAAAGAGACTTGAACTTTCAATTCCCAGAAGTTTCTCAAGATCGGCAGAGAGTTCCAGATCATAACTGCCCGAATTTCTCCCTGCCCGACGATGCATGCTGATACCACCATGAACATTTTGCTGATATAAGCTTGTAATACCGATCTCGATGTCTATTCCACTGTCTGCGAGCGTTTGTTGTTTTTGTGGCTCCTTCCGAGATTTTAAAAGTTCCGTTTCTTCCGCTCGACCGGAATTAATCAAACCTAACACAAAAACACCGGGTAAAAAATATTTTGCCATAGATGTGCCCAATATCTTTTAATAAAAATACAATCTTAAAACCTGCTGCGACAAAAAAAACAGGTTATACTAAAGCAACAGGACAGAAGATTCAAACCTATCTGTCAAGACAACAATAAGAAATATGCATTAATGTTCATGATAATCCCGGACCGGGTCTGATTGCTCTTCTTCAATATCAACCACTGGTGTAACACAATAGATGTAGATAAGAGGTTCGGCACCCGTGTTTTTATTATTATGTGTTATAAACGGCGGTATATAACAGACTTTTCCGGCGCCGACTTCATGAGGAATTTGTTCTTCGCCGATCAAAGCTACTCCCTTGCCGGATAAAAAAACAAGCATTTCCTCATGGGCCTCTGTGCTGTGCTGGCCGCAGGTTTCGCCCGGCTTCAAATACACCCTGCCGGAGCGCATTCCGCAGGTTTGCGGAATACCATCCAATAGCGGCTGATATTCGGAATTATTGTTTAAATCCATTATGAGGACCTTGCCTGTCGGCATTGTAGTCACTCTATTTTCCATTGCACATCCCTGAATAAAAATGCCACCTGTTAACAGCATTAAAATAACTGTATTAGCTACCACTTTTACCCGCATACTATCCATGTTTAACTCCTTTCTGTATCCAGTGTAGTCTTCTTAATTTACGATTTAGTCTCGAACGTGCCGATCTGCCTGCCATTCTTCAAACACACTCGAACTATAACACCCTTATGAGTTTTGGGGCTATACCAGGTCTGCTTCGGTACAGGATAATTCATATCCTTCATATTGTTCAAATCAAATTCAGGCCCCTGACTGTAAAGAACCCAGCTCACAGGTGAATCCTTCAGATTGTAATATGTATCCCCTTCTTCTTTCTCGCTGTCCGGAAAGCCATACGGGACCCACAGATATGCTCCATCTTCCATGACTGTTGTTCTGTTGTAAATCAATGTCCCTACCGACCTGTACTTGTATGTAAATCCACGATTAAACCTGTCTTCTACGACGGTGGACATAAAAGTATCGCTGCCGGGGGCCGGAAGATATTTACATTCAACTAATTCAAGAGGAAGTTGATAAAAATGTTCTCCAAGCATACAATCAACACGAGTCGGAGGATATTCATTATTATTATCGAACGAATAGGCCTCAAGCGCCAATCCGATCTGGCGCAGTTCGGCATTAACTACTGTCACTTTAGCCTGAAGGCGAGCCTGCCCTATTACAGGAAGCAATATTCCCGTCAACAAAGCAATAACAGCAATAACCACCAATAACTCAATCAGTGTAAAAGCACGTTTCATAGATCAACATAAGCCCACCCGTATCAACTTTATTTGAGCCAATCCTCCAACAATCCTAAAATATCATCGTAATCAACTATACCATCCAGATTAATATCACCCGGCTTATCTGCCTGACGGTATTCACGACTTGCCAAAACAGAGCCGTTCCCGTCGTAGTTCATCACATACAATCGATAACCACCGGTTAAGTCTGTGCTTTCCTGATCCAAAATCCCGATGATATCGAAAGGTTCGGTCAGGTTATTTGAACCGGGATAAATGCCATTTCCGCGCCCCAATTTCACGGGGAGTGTCTTTATGCCATCTGTAATTACCAGTTCTCCATTTGGAGTCCAGTCGTTTGCGTCAGCTAAGTAAACATCCTCAATCTTTATCAACCGTGCCTGATAATATTCACAGCCAAACTGCCGAGCAGGATCAAAAATGAATTCGTCATTTTGATTTTTTAACTCATCCAGCGTGACAACTTCCGGCCGAGGCAATCCGACTCCCCGCTCCACAAGCTCAATAGTAAAATCATGGTCGGGATTATTATTATGCTGCTCATTTATATTCAGCTTGCCTTTATATGAAAGAAAGTAACCTGTAACGCGAATTCTGTCTCCCGGATTAAACTGAGCCGCATTTAGCCGATTAAGTTCCGCTGTAAACTCCTGATTTGTATATCCCCCAGTCATAACCCACGGCAGATTATTATAGAGCTGCCCTAAAAAGACAGCAGTGCCCGCATGGTCTTCACCTTCGCCCTGAAAGAAAAACTGCCACTGACCGCCAAGGTTATACGTCTCGGTAATAGTATCATCGGCTGTAGGATCCAGCATATCCGCCGGATTGTGCAGCAGAATTCCATCGAGAACAACTTTCTGCGTCGCGTTATACGTATGTTCACCCGTAGCATCTACCGCCTGAAACTCTGTGTGTGTGACTTCGGCAGTAGTTGCGTCGGCTTGAACAACGCTTGTAAGAACCAAACTCAATACTGATACCAAAACAATAAAGCTCTTCATTTCTTTGTCCTCCAAAAAATTACTGATTCAATAAGCGCATAAAAATATCATTTTCGTGTTACGCAAGTTATAGTTATCATTTTCGTGTTGTTGAGTCAATAAAGTAATTGACAAAAAAAAAGAATTTTCATAAAAACCCCACATCTGGTAATACTTCTGTTTTTTCAGGGTGAACAAATGACATCTTCAGAGAAGGTTCTTGTCGTAGATTTAAATAACAAGCCGGAGTATCAGAGGCTTTTGGCTGGTCGGCCACAAACCTGTGGAATGCGCTCCGGCAGTGTATATCTGATCCCGGATCAGGCCTGCGGCCGACATAGCACAAAGGACCGTGAGGAGCTGTTAGTCTTCCTTTCCGGCCGAGGTGAGCTGCTAATCGGTGAAGACGACAGTTTTGAAGTCGGTCAGGGGAAAGTCTCCTATATACCACCAAACACTATTCACGATGTTAAAAACACCGGTACTGAACCACTTGTTTATATTTATTGCGTAGCTCCGGTGCCCAGCGAAATCAACGAATAACAACTAAGCGGCAATATCTATACAAAATTGGCGAAATTTCAGCCTCAAATAGGTCAAAGATACTGAAATCGGTAGGGCATGGACAGCAATAACCGAACGAGCTCAACAGTTTTTAAAAATCTAACGTTTTTGGAAAAATTCCTTGCAATCATTGTCAAATCGTTTATAATTTATTTTATAAATAGCTCTTTTCTTCTCATATATCTTGGTTTTCGTGAGACAGTGAGTATTTTATAAGTTTGCAGTATATTTTCTAAATGAAGAAGCTGTCTCACAAAGGCCGGAGTTTCTGACGACTCCGGCCTTCTCTTTTTTTACACTTGCCTGGTCTTTTTATAGCTCATTGAACCAATCAACCGGCTACCTTTGTCCAGGAAACCCCAAAAGTTGCCAAAAATCCATAAAAAATGTGTGTCTTTTAATCCTGGAATAAACTTGTAAAACTCCTATAAAAAACACTATAAAAGTATAAAATTTAGCTTGATAGCTGTTTTAATTTCTGTTAGAATAAAATATACAAAAAATATAGTTTTCCTATACGTATGAGTTGCATCAAATTACTCTGAGCTTAAAGTACAGAGTTATTTGATGCAAGATCGTAGGGAAAGGGTAGGATAATGCACAAGTGTAAAGGTTTTACTCTAATCGAACTGTTGGTTGTAATCGCCATTATTGCCCTGTTAATGTCTATACTCATGCCGGCTCTGTCAAGTGTTAAACAACGGGCAAAGACAATAGCCTGCCGGGCGAATTTAAGATCATGGGTCACTTATACTTACATGTATACCGAAGATAACGATAATAAATTCTGGGCAGGCGTTGGTGACGGGCATGAAAATCACTGGTTTAGTGCTCTAAGATCCTATTATAACAACAACAAAAAAGTTATGTGCTGTCCAACCGCCACGAAACCTTTATACGACAAGGATGGGAATCTCAATCCGCAGTTTAATACATTTTCCGCCTGGGGAGTCTTTATGGGCCCGGGCTATGACCCCGTACAAGGTGACTGGGGCAGCTACGGAATAAATGGCTGGGTTGAGAATCCTCCCCCCGACAGGGTAACGGTTTATCAAGATTTTGAGACTGTCAATAACTGGAGAACTACCACTACTAACCTTGCCGGGTATATTCCTTTGATGATGGATGCCCTTCGGTTCAATGTCTTCCCGAGGCATACGGATACACCACCAGAAACAGAGGATATGGCGTGGCAATCCGAAATGCATATGAGACGTATATGCATAAATAGGCATGATGGATTCATCAACATGACTTTTCTGGATGGGTCTGCCAGAAATGTCGGGCTTAAAGAGTTGTGGACGTTGAGGTGGCACAAAGAATTCATCCAGTCCGGTCCCTGGACTACAGCCGGAGGCATCCAGTCAGAGGATTGGCCTGAGTGGATGAGACGTTTCTAAGGAATACTAATAAAGTTCACTTCTTACATTCACAAAGAGACAGAAAACAATCTCAGAGATGGTAAGACGTACGATTTCTATTGGGTAAAATTATAATATGCTCCAATTAGCTAAACATAAAATCATTTTTACTAATATTAAGCATATGAACAGGCTCAAGGGCTTTACATTAATAGAACTTTTGGTGGTAATTGCCATTATAGCAATTTTGATGGGAATATTGATGCCTGCACTCAACAGAGTCAGAGAACAAGGCAAACGAGCTGTATGCATCAGCAATCTAAAGCAACTGGCACTTGCATGGACTATATATGCCGATGAAAACGATAACAAAATCGTCAATGGTGCACCAATGGGCTATCCAGGTGAAGCAACCACCGGTACGGGTTACCACGCGAACGAAATCCCCTGGGTAGGCAGGTGCTGGTCAAACGACTACACTTCCGGCGGACAACTGCCCGAAGAGACCCAGATTAGAGCTATCAAAGACGGCGCTCTCTGGCCTTATGCCAAGCAGGTGAAACTTTTCAAATGTCCTACAGGCACTCGCGGCGAAATGTTAACTTACGCAGCTATGGATGGAGTTAATGGCTATCGAAGAGAAGGAACTGACAAATCCGGAGTGTTTCTTAAAAGGACAATGGATATCAAGGGCTCTCACGCAGTAAGAATCGTTTTTATTGATGAGGGCTGGGTCACTCCGGACAGCTTCGCAACTCATTACGAAGAGGAGCAATGGTGGGATGACCCGCCGGTCAGACATGGAAATGGGACGACCCTGGCCTTTGCAGACGGCCATTCTGAGCACTTCAAGTGGAACGGCACCGATACCGTACAGATGGGCAAAGACCGCGAACGCGGCCACCCAGGAAATAACTATCCACCCACAACTGATGATGGCAAAAGGGACCTGCACTGGATACAAAAGGGCTGCTGGGGAGGATTAGGCTACACAACGGACGTGTGGTAGTATCCAACAAATCTGACTCATTTTACAACCGAAAACCAGCATGTTATTTGTGTTGTGACTTTCCGAGGATATCTTTGTAAAATCAGAGGAAAATCCCAATCCTGTTCGGCCTGAAATTTGCTTTACGGCAAGCTGACTTGGATG
>CAZFOQ010000094.1:0-16857 GCA_964520535.1 uncultured Pirellulales bacterium
CCTCTCCTAATCTCATGTCTCATACTGTGCCATTTCTGCTGACGGGAAACAGTACCAATTGGACGCCACTGGAAAATGTCCCTGAATTTTCAAAGGCAACCGGCAAAAATGGTTATGTTGCAAATACCACCGTTGATTTCGGAGGTAGGATAATAAAGTCCGTCAGGATTACTGCTAACAGCAATTGGGGAACCACCAGTTCCTTTAATAAGTACGGTTTGAGTGAAGTGCTCTTTCTTGCCCTGCCGCTTGATGCAGGAATGCCTAGCCCGAGGAATGGAGCAAGAAATGTCGCACTGGATCCAATCCTTAGCTGGAGAGCAGGACGAGAAGCGGCTGAACACTATGTGTACTTTAACACAGACAAACAGGCTGTGATAGATAGTACCGCACTTGTTGATACTATAGGCCAGGCCAGTTATGGTCCCTTATCGCTCGTTCCTGGAAGAACATACTTCTGGCGAGTAGATGAGGTGAATAATGCCGAAGTCCCCGCAACATGGCAAGGTAGTATTTGGAGCTTCTCGACACAAGAGTATCTTGTTGTGGATGATTTCGAGGACTACAATGACGTCGCGGGCACCTTTGTCTATCTGACTTGGATAGACGGTTATGTTGAGCCCCCTGCAGTCCGTACCAACGGCTCGACCATAGGTTATGTTGAATTATACCAACCAACTATGGAGACCGATATTGTTCATGGTGGCAATCAGTCAGTGCCATTGTCTTATGACAACACAAATGTTGCTATATCAGAAGTCACAGTGAACACTAATAATCTGGCAGTTGGACAGGACTGGACTTCATTTTCAACTGGGACTTTGTCATTGTGGTTCTATGGCGATCCAAATAATGCGACAACTGAGCAAATGTACGTCAAGCTCAATGATAGCAAGGTGGTATTCGATGGAGATCCAAACAGTCTGATACTGCAATCCTGGCATCAATGGAATATTGACTTGTCGGCATTTAGTGTCGATCTGAGCAATGTCACGGAGCTTTCGATTGGCTTTGAGAAAACAGAGGCGACCGGTGGCTCTGGCATGGTCTTTATTGATGATATTAGGTTGTATGTTCTGTTGAATGACCAGGCTATTCTTGAACAGTGACTTTCTTGGAGTAATTGTTTGTAATGATATGTGGTTTTAAGAGTATGAGTTTAGACCGTCGGTGTTATATGCTCCGAAGTAACGATTTTTACCTAATTAATTTTTTAAAAGGAAGGAGTTCTTATCAAACCAGAAACATTATCCTGGGCAGATAATTGTTTTAAGTAGGGAAGGTATAAAATCGTTGTCGGTCGATTTGATATAAATCCTTTATTGGGAGGACGATTATGTGTAAGAAATTGATTTTTTTAACTTGTCTCGTTTTGGTGCTAAGCGTGGCGGGTAATGTCTCAGCCGATCTTGTGGTTCATTACAAGCTGGATGAGACCTCTGGTAATATCGCTTCAGACTCAAGCGGCAACGGCTATGATGGCACCATCAATGGCAGCCCGAATTGGGTAGCCGGAAAAATGGGTGGTGCGTTGGAATTTACCGGCGGCGACGATATTACTCTGCCTGCAACCGCAATGGGGCTGCGGTCGGATATCGGCTCGGTAGCATTATGGATGAATGCGGATGTACCATCAGGTATAAATACGATGTTCTGGGCCGGCGACAACACCACCGGTAGCGGCTTTGGTAACGAGAATGAATTGCATGTCCATCTCGAACAACCACAGACGAATATCTGGTCAGGTGGTGAGTGTTCATTCTTTGCCATTGCCAATCCTAATACTTTTCTCCATACCGATCCAACGAAAGGTGCCCCTGGAAACACTCCTATTAATCCGATTACATTGAGTGACCTTCAATGGCACCATGTTGCAGCTACGTGGGGCGACGGTAATGTGAGGCTATATATAGATGGTGTTGTGATTCACGAATCACCCTACACATCCAGCAACTATGAACTATCCAACATATATTTGGGTCGAATGGCCGATGGCGGCCGTCAGTACACCGGCATACTCGACGATGTACAAATATACAACCATTCTCTGTCGGACGCCGATGTCGCGTTAGCCATGGCCGGTGGTGAACCTCCGGGACCTGCTTCCGACCCAAGTCCTGGAGATGGAGTTGAAGACGTATTGAGGGATGATGTGATTCTGAGCTGGAAGCCAGGCGAGTTTGCAGACAAGCATAATGTGTACCTGGAAACAAATCTCGATGATGTTAACAACGCCGATACAGACAGTCCACTACTGGTTAGTCCGGCCCATGACGCCAACAGTTATAATGCCGGCCGGCTGGAATTCGACCAGACTTACTTTTGGCGAGTCGACGAGGTCAATGCACCCCCGGACACGACAGTATTCAAAGGCCCTGTCTGGAGCTTTACGATCGAACCTTCTTTGATTCCAATCTCTGGTGAGGATATAACTGCTACAGCTTCCAGCAGTGATGAGGGTCAGGTACCTGAAAATACTATCAACGGCTCAGGTCTGGTTGATGACCTGCATTCAATTGAAATTGAAGATATGTGGCTTACGGTTTTGGGAGAGCCCGTGCCTGCCTGGATTATGTATGAGTTCGACAAAACCTATAAGCTGCAGGAGATGTTGGTGTGGAACTATAATGGGGAGACTATCCTTGCCCAATTAGGCATGAAGGATGTCACCATCGAGTATTCAACCGACGGTGATAACTGGGCACAAATAGATAGTATCTCCGAATTCCCACAGGCACTCGGTGTGATTGATTATGCCTCTGATATTACTGTTGATTTCGGTGGTAAAACAGCTCAGTTTGTAAAGATTACCGCTACAAGCAACTGGTTCCCAGAATTTCTCCAGTTCGGTCTGAGCGAGGTGCGCTTTATGACCAAACCTGTCAGTGCAAGAGAACCCAACCCGGCAGATGAGGCAACAGATGCTGCTATAGATGTGACCCTTAGCTGGAGAGCCGGCAGGGGAGCGGCTGAGCACAAAGTATACCTGAGCACTATCCGGCAGAATGTCATAGACGGTACTGCGCTTGTTGATACTGTGAGCCAGGCCAGCTACGGCCCCTTATCTCTCGAACTGGGAGACGATTACTCCTGGCGGGTCGATGAGGTTAATAACGCCGAAACTCCCACAACCTGGGAAGGTAATACCTGGAACTTCACGGCGCAGCAGTATCTTGTTGTAGACGATTTCGAGTCCTACAACGACATTGAGGAAGGCGAGGAGAGTAATCTGGTCTATGAGACGTGGTCAGACGGAGGATATGGTCCAACTAATGACCCGACGAACGGTTCGACCATAGGTTATCTTACAGTCCCTTCTCTTGATCCCAATATCGTTCATAGTGGCGACCAGTCAGTGCCGGTTTTATATGACAATACAAGTGCGAACTTATCAGAGGTTACAGTGAATACTTCTGATCTGCCGATTGGCAGTGATTGGACCAAAGGGGGTGCCACAGTGCTTGTGTTATGGTTCTATGGCGATCCGAACAATGCTACAACTGAGCAGATGTACGTGGAGATTGACGGCACCAAGGTAGTATACGATGGTGATCCAGGCAATATAGCTGTTCCAATTTGGACTCTGTGGATTATCGATCTTGCATCGCATGGCGTGGATCAGAGCAATGTAAGGGTGCTTACTATTGGCATTGAGAGAACGGGTGCAACCGGTAGCACAGGCAAAGTGTTAATTGATGACATCCGTTTATATAAGACGCCGCCACCGGCAGTAGAACCGGTTGATCCCGGAACCTAAGGCTTGGTTGCATACTATGCCCTGGATGGCGACGTATTAGACAGCTCCGGCAACGGATTGGACGGAACGATTATGGGCGGTCCGAACTTCGTCGAAGGTATTGCCGGCATGGCCCTGCAAATCGATGGTGTGGACGACTATGTTGACTGTGGAAATAGTCCGCTATTTGATATCACTGAGCAGATCACGCTTGCCACATGGGTGAATGTCAATGATTTTGGCAACGGCGAGAATGACCCCTGGATAAACAAAGGAGACCACGCTTGGTGCATAAAAGGTCATAGGTCGGGTTATGCGATCGAATTCTACGTCTATGAAGGTGGTTGGAATTGGATTAATGCTGATGTCGGCGATATTAATAATGAATGGCACCATGCGGCAGGAACCTTCAATGGAACCCAGCTTAAGATCTATCTCGACGGTGAACTAATCGCCACTAAAGACTATGTTGGTGGTATAGCCACCAGTACTCATAATGTCGCCATAGGAACAAATACCGAGGCAAGTGGTCGATTCTCCGAAGGTATGCACGATGAGGCGTATATCTACAACCGAGCTTTGTCCGAAGCTGAAGTCATTTATCTTTATCTAGAGGCTCTATGAAAGATTTATAAGGCAATATAGCTATATCTATCGAGCTTATAGCCGCAAGGTTAAGTAGACAGTGTTAGCTGTTTTAGATTATTTTGGGATTTATACTGATGGATGCAGTATAGACCCCGTTTTTTATTAATATTTGGTCAAGGAATTTTGGTTTGCATTAGATATAGTGAAGGAACAAAAGCTAAGCTGGAAAGTGCAAATCAATTGTGTAGTATTTTATCGGCGCCATTCGGCCTTGCGAACCATCAATGGCGGCATCTGTTGTGGTTTTATCCTTCGGTTTCCTGAATTTACGCAGCTCCGGTTGCTTGGATACCAGCGAATAGTAAAAAGCTTGGGTTTTAAGAGTAAATTGTTTTTTTCCGATTTTATAAACATATTTGTATATTGTTTTTAATCAGGAGGCTGATAGAAACATCACCCTCCTCCTATCGGCTAATTCAGGTAGCGACTTTTGGAAAATTGTATTATTAGAGCTGATTAATAAACGTGGGCAACAAAGAAGGAAACTTCCGATTTCGAGCCTGGACTATCTTATTTGGCTCCAACTGACTTGCTGTCGGTTGATTTCACGAACTTCCAAACGGGTGATAGGCCATTTGTTGTTGATTTGTTTTTGAAAGTAAAGGTCTACTTTCATTTGAGCAAATGATAGAAAATTTTGGGAGATGTAACTGTCTTTTGCAAAGGATATCATTACAAATACGGTTGCAGTTGCATTAGGTCCGGATATGGTTATAAGTTGACCTGTCTTTTTGTTTTTTTCCACCACATTCTGCGATAATTCCTGCCTGCAGCGGGCCATCAGACTCGCTTTAGAATCATGGTACGAGTCACCATAATTTTCGGCAATAAGAGCTTCGATAGTACGGTAATCCTCATTTTCGACGGCTTTTATGCCGGTATTGATTATGGCATTGATTTTTTCAAGGTCGGTCTGGACAAGATAATCTGTGCCGAAAGCTGCTACAGTCATAATGACCGGCAGCAGCCACTGCCACCAGTATCTTTTATCGGGAAAAATACTACGGAATGTCAGAACTCCAAAAAGTATGAGAACGGATGCTCCCACCAAGGTCCAGGGTTGGTTGAAAATATCCGGCATTTTCCTGCTGTTTTTAATCTCTAAAAAGGGTTATCGTAAGTATTCTGCTATCTTTCCTATACCCAATATATTCGCGCCAGTAGGGATGTTCACATTGGATACATTATAGTTTCCTTTGGTCTTGTGTTGAACAGTTTCAATAGTACTAATGAATGTATTATAATTTCATATCAGAAGATTTACTTCGATTGCCGGAACTTAGGGCTAAGAACATAGTCAATTTTGTAGTTAAAAAAACAGCACTGTACAGACTAAATCAATGATTACATATGCTGCTTTTCCAAATCTTTTGGTTTGTATGTACGGAGTCAGGTCCTAATCATGGGACTTGCATGGAAATCCCCTGGCTAAGTAATTAAGGTCTGTCATTTGATCGTCGGGAACTTCCAGATAAAACTCGAAACTCAATATTTCATACATGGCCTGCTCACACCATTCGATGAACATTGTGTCATTCCATTTATGCATTTCCGAGTGACCATCGGCGTATCCTAAAGTGGTCTGCGCTCCGTGCCACGTTGCCACGGGATCTATAAAGCCTGGTGGATGGAAATACATCTGCCACGAGCCGACATTGCTTCCTCTGGGGTCAATGTCCTCCAGGAAAATATATTTCATGGCGGGACTTCTAATATCGGTGTATTTCTTGGCTGTTTCGTGACCGCGTGGTGGATCCGGCCAGATTGCATCTCCGTTAGCTCCGTTGGCAATAGAAAAGCTGCGATATGCACCCTGGCGAGGATCCTTTAGTCTTATGTCGGCAGGGCAGCGGTAAACTTCCACCGTATTGCCCACATAAGGATAAAGTGCGCCATCTCGTATGGTCTGTAGCTTTTGCTCTAAAGTAGCATCATTACTCGGCGGTTCTTTGACCCATGCATGTGGGTCATCATTAATCATTGCTCCAGGCAATTTTTGGTCATTCTCCCCAACATACATCGAATATGCCAGAGAGAGAGTTTTCACATTAGCTACGCAGTGGATTCGCTTGGCCTGATCTCTGACTTTCTGTAAGGCAGGCATCAAAATCCCCATTAGGAGTGCTATAATGGCAATGACTACCAATAACTCGATTAAGGTAAAAGCTTTTTTCTTCATTTTTATATTTCCTTTCGGGTTATTACCCTTTTTAATAGACTTCAGGAGAACATTGTGTGCTAATTTGTATTTTCTATCAAATATGCGAAATTATTACAATAAACTATATTTCACTTCCACAGGATATCTTGATAGTATCATTTGTTATTTTATGAGATTAATCGGAAAAAGTCAACAATTTATAGGACAAAATTTTCAAAGCTGGCTTTGAGATCGTTGGTTTTCCTATTATTTGTCATATCCGGGGTAAGTACCGTTATAGCAATAAAACCTTCCTCCAGTGATCTTGTATCAGCAGGTGCCTCCTCAGCTAAGTGTTCCCTGCCGGTTAATTGGAATACTGTTTGCCCCTGTTCATTTTTTTGCCGGATATAATACTCGTCAAAGCCTTTACTGGACTGAGGAACAATCTGGATCCCTTTAGGCCGGCCTTTTGATAATAACGGGATATTGATGTTAATAACGCCATTTTTTCTTACCGGCATGAGTTCTTTAAGGATTTTCGCGCAGTAGTATGCCGCCGTCTGGAAATCCATATTTTCTTCCGAAGCAAGGCTCATTGCTACTGCCGGGATTTTTAAGAATGCCCCTTCCATTGCGGCGGCGACAGTGCCGGAATAGTAAACATTTATTCCTGCATTTGCCCCATTATTGATACCGGCAACGAGCAAATCGAACGGATCTTTGTGTAGCTGCATCGCGGCGAGTTTTACACAATCGGCCGGGGAACCCTGAATACTATAACCGGTAAATTGGCCGTTTATATCAACTTTGTTGCATACCAATGGGCGCGAAAATGTAACGCTGTGGCTTGCACCTGAACGGCTGTCAGCCGGTGCTGCAACTGTTACATCACCCATTTTGACCAGCTCTTTATAGATAGCTGCTAATCCCGGGGCAAAAATGCCGTCATCATTAGTTAATAATATCTGCATATCCTCTATCGGGTATAGTATTGGTCATTTATTTAGCCGGTATTAAAACTGTCATCTGAATCATGACAGTTAGATATTGTAATGGTCTGCCGTATTTGTGTCAATTGACAGCTATACGGCATTATGTATAATAAGCAGATATGGAGAAGTATTCGCCGGATAAGAACAATATTGTGATGACCAGAGATGAGGTTCGTACTTTTGATGGCTGGGCCATAAATACACTTGGCATACCGGGCGTAGTGTTGATGGAGAACGCCGGACACAGTTGTGCCGAGCTGATTGAACAGAAATTAGCGGTTCTTACCGGTCCGAAAGTGTGCATATTCTGTGGGACCGGAAATAACGGCGGCGATGGATACGTCATTGCCAGGCATCTTGTGAACAACGGCTTTGGCGTTACGGTTGTCATAATCGGGAATCGCAACAAAGTCAAAGGGGACGCAAAGACAAATCTGGATGTTTTTGAGTCAATGGGCCAATCCGTTGAACAGATGAATCTGGCTGACGGCAATCTCACTAAGCGAGTGGAAGCTCTCACCATGGGTATGGATATGATTGTCGATAGTCTGTTTGGAACAGGATTGAGTGGGCAGTTGAGCGATGGATATAAACAGCTCATAGAAAGCATAAACTCACGGAATTGCCCTGTTCTTGCTGTTGATATTCCTTCCGGACTGGATTGTGACACAGGCCGCCCCCTTGGTGCAGCTATTCAAGCGGATTATACTGTAAGCTTTGTTGCAGTTAAAAAGGGCTTTACAACCGCAGAAGCGACTCGATTCACGGGTGAGGTTTATATTGCTTCAATTGGTGTAGTTGTTCGCTAAAAGGCGCCAGCCTGGCTTGATTGCGTCTTATAGCCGATAAAATAAAGAAATCTGTCGTATGTAAATATAGGAATCCACAGAGCCTGCGCTCGGTTTTGGATATTATTGTATTGGTTTAGTCTTTGTAAAGAGGCTTCGTATTTTTGCAGGGCCGTTGGGTCGAGTTGCTGTTCGTCCAAAGTCGGTCTGTTAGGAACCTGCGGCACCTGACCAAGCAATAGGAAGTCCGTGTCAATCGAAATAGTATCATCGACTCTGCCTCCCCATTTTTCGATAAGTGCCGTTATTCTTTCGACGGCGTTGTAATCAAAAATTCCATCGCCATCAAGATCAAAATCGCCAGCCATTACAAATACATTTGTCTTTGTACTGTCCCAAATTAGATTTGCCGCAATATCATCCAGTAATATAGGTTTTGTTAGTTCTGAGTTGATAATCCGTGCGGCCGAATGGGTTTCTGCTATATCAAATACCTTGATTTCAGCTTTGCCTTTACCGTCCTCCTGGACAGAAGTACCTCTATCATAAACCGTGAAAGTTAATCCCCGATATACATGTTCCTTGCTGCCGATATTCAGATGTACTACTTTGGCCTGGTTATCAACCAATATTATTTTACCATCAGGTTTATATGCCAAAGCTTCCTGGTCAGGTCCCGGTGCAATCTTGGCAACCTCTGCCTTGGCGAGCTTCATTTCTTGTCGGGCTTCTGCTAATTCTGCCTCTTTTAAATTCAGCTTATCTTCCAGGGCTTCCTTAATGACCGTGAGTTCTTGTAACTGTACCGTAAGGTTCCTAACCTGTTCTTCTGTACTCTGTCTTAAAAGGTCTTGAAGTTGTTTATAGTCTTGTTTTGCTTGCTCAACATCTTGCATTAATTTTTCTTTTTCAGCCAATAGAGTTTGTTCTTTTTCAGTATTGGCTATATTCGAATTTTCAAATTCTTTTTGCAGATTCTCTAACTGCTCCTGTGTATCGAGTTGTAACTTTTTGGTGCTATTAAGCTCTGCCGTTATCCCTTTGATTATCGGGACAAGTCCTATCGTATTGGGATCTGCAATATCAATATGTTCTTGAGCCAGCTTTAGGGCTGTTTCAGCCTGAGTGTTGGCATCATTTACTTTAACCTCAGCGGATGTTGGTTCGGCTACACCTCCTACTATCATAGTGACCATCTCGTCAAGATTGTCAACCATGGTACCAAGCCAGGTCTTGCCGCTCGAACGCGAACCGATATTTTTTCCGACATCCAGCCGTTCCTGAGTAGTGGCATGGTTGTCAATTTCATTTTGTAAATTATTCCTTGCTGTCCTGTACTCCTCGGCTTTGACATAGTAAATAACCGCAACTGTAGTTGCAGCTATAAAAAGCCCAACAAATATAATCAGAGTATAGAGCATAGCGTTGCTTTGCTTTCTCCTACGTGCCGGCATAATTGAAACTCCTATGAAATAAAAAAAAATCACCCTTAAAAGCTTGCTTAGATAATATATTATCTCTTGAAAGGACTAATAAGTCAACAAAAAAAGTACCCACAAAGGGCGTTTTTACTATAGAAATGTCGCTTGGATGATTTTCCAGCTCGACTTGAGCTCGTGGTGAGTATCAGATGTGAATTAACAAGAGTTCTCCAGAAGAACTGGAATTTGGCTTATTTGCCGTACAATATGCTGTGCGGAAGCTTCGGATTGCCCGGAAGATGATGTGTGCATACAGGCAGGGCGGATAATTTGTATGGTTAAAAGTCCAAGTTTATTTGGAGCAATAAAATCCTTTTTTTCGTTGTCAGCGATATAAACGGCATTTTCCGGCTTTGTGTCGAGATTTTTCAAGATTTTTTCAAAGCCGGCAGGTGAGGGTTTCCAGCAATCTCTGCCAAGTTCTTCGGTATAAACTATACACTTGAAATATTTTTCGATTCCCAACGCCTGCACTTTTAATCGTTGAGCAGGCAGGAATCCGTCCGTGAGCAGGCCCAAAGTATATTTTGCACTTAGTCGGCTAAGAATGTCTTTGCTATCTTGTGGCAGTTTAATGTTCGGTATATGATTACGATAAACTCTTACCATCTCATCGATAAGTTTATCATCATAGTTTATTGCAAGCTCATCGAGAGCTACATTGAAAGTTTTTGTGTGGTTACCGGCAGTGAATTCCTTCCGGAGAATACCGAATATATGCTCAGCGGGTGGTTCGCCGAGTTGGTTGGTGAGAAACTTCGCTATAGCTGAGAAGCCACTTTTGCAATACTCAATCTCGTCGTAAAGCGTGTCATCCAGATCAAAAACAACGGTCGTTATCATAACTTTACATAACCTTTGGAGAAATTCAGCCCAAGGCGCGTTTTAGCTCATGCTATCTCCTCGTTTTTGTTTCACAACATAGGCAACTCTGTCTGAGCATATTACCACAATTTCCAGTTCGAAGCTCGAGCGAAGTTCCTCGACACTGTATAAGTAATCGCGTCCTTCTTCATTAAACCAAACAAGGTAGACATGAGTCTTTGATGTTAAAAACCTTGCGAATTTTGAGAGATCGTCTGTGGTACTAGCCGGTGAGTTATACAAGTGTTTCCTTGGACTCATACTCGCAGATATTTCGGTGGGTATGTAAATTGCATCAGGTGAATTACTATAGACCCTGCCTTCCAATGGGTGAATTAGTAGCCATTCCATAAGGGACGAGTCACTCCAGGTTGCTGTACTGTACCCACCTGCACCAATGCTGGTCCAGTCCAAAAAGTCTTTGGAAAGACGAACAAGCGGGCACATCAGCCACATAATGCACAATGCAATCACTGCAAGATTTCGCAATTCCTTTTTATTGAGAAATCGATTCAGGAATTTTGGGATTTGAATACTTGCTCCTATACGGCCTGCCAGCCGCTTGTAGATTACAGAAATACATCTCCCGAAGAGTAGAACTATCCCACCCAGTACAAGTATCGCTTGAAATCTCCGGTTGCTTGCTTTCTCGACAAACAAATAAACATAGAGAGCTATCAGTGATTGAACAATTATGGTAAACACTCTCTCAACAATAATCGAAGTGCCGAAAATCTTAAACAACAAAGCGAGCGTGTAGAATTGTCCGGGAGCGTATATCGTCCAAAAATCACGATATGGCACATCACCGTTTAGAACACGAGTAGCTCCATATGTAGCAAGGCCCTCATCATAAGGACATAAGTCATTTTTGCTGCCTGTTATTAAAAATAAAAAAGAAATCAAAAAGATACCAGTGAGATGCAACAACTTGCGTGTATTCAGAGCAGTTTCGCCCATTTCACTCCAATTAATATTTTTTGAAAAGGTTTCCCCACTCGGTTTTCATAAATTTATGGATTGTCTTTTTGCCGATTGTTGGGTACCAGAGATAATCGTGGTACAAGTTTGAGGCAAACGGTGCCCAAATTACCAGAGGCGAATGAAGCAATGGTTTTTCAAGAAATCTTAAAAAACCTTTTCTGAGCATTTGGTCGCCCCAGATTACAAAACTTTTTTTCGTAGTAAAGCCGAAGTTCACATCGGAAATATCCTCTCCGAGAATTTCAATGTTTTCAGGATTAGCCACACCAAGGCCCATGTCATTGCACATTTGAAGATAAGGAATTTCCATAGGATTATAGCCCATCATTTTAGCTGCCACCGCATCGATCGCAACAGAATCTGCGCTGGCCAGGACAAAGTTTTTAATTTTCGGGATCATTGTTCTTGGTCCTGCTCCGTCACCACAGATTGTCCCATCCATTACAGCAAAAATTCCGGGATGAAGCTCCTTTTGCATAATAACCAAATCGACAAGGACTTCGTGGATATATTTGTGGGCATAGTGGCGGACTTCTTTGAGAAGGCCGCCAAAAGCGTTTTTGACTGCACCTGTAGTCTGCGAGTGGCCGTGAGTTTTCAATGTTGGAAGATGTATCACATTTTTGCCCGGGAACATTTTTGGAATTTCAATGCCTTCGGGGAAAATCTTATCCAGCTTAAGCAATTTTCCCTTAAATTCATATTTAATCCATTCGACATCGGGTAACGTTATAAAATTCAGGCCATACCTTTTCAAAACAGGCATCCATTTGTTATTGTGAGCACCTTTTGTAGGATTTGTGACCACAGTTTTGTTCTCAATAGGCAGAAGTTTTTCTTTCGAAAAACCGTCCCCAAGCAGTGTCTTTATTACTCCTTCAACCTGCCAGGGCTGTGAAGAACATGCGGGAAAATATTTTGTCCACGACAGATTGAGCTTTAGAAGTGTCTCTATGTCCCTGGAAATAAAATTCTGATATTCAGCAAGGTGCATAATCTCATTGTAGGTATCCAAAACACTTTCGGGAGTGGTTTTTAATACTGCCACCCTGGATTTATGTTTTATTGAACTCATATATAAAGTCGCCTGGAGAAATCGATTTTGAAAACAAATTTTAGCCTATACAAACGTTTATCTTCTAATGTATACTAACTTTTTAAGAATAAATATCAACGGTAAAATGAAAATTTCACCTTTATCTCGGAGTGTTCATGGCAGGAGATAAAATGAAAGATTACCTTTTGCTAATGCGTCCACTGCATTGGATTAAAAATGTACTTGTATTCGCAGCCCTTGTCTTTGGTCGGAGACTGGGCGAGCCTTTAGCTATCGGCAGGGAGGTTGGTGCTTTTATCTGTTTTTCATTGGCAGCTTCGGCTGTATATATTTTTAATGACATAATTGATCGTGAGACGGATAGACTTCATCCTGAAAAATGTAAAGGATCGATAGCTTCAGGCAAAGTGACCATTGGCTCGGCTTTGATATTGTTGGTATTGTGTGCCTTAGCGTCGATTGCCGGCAGCTTCGTGCTTACCCCAGATTTTGCAATTATCATTCTGTCATATATTGGATTAATGCTTCTCTATTCACTTTTATTCAAAAGAATGATGATTCTGGACTGCGTTGTTATAGCAATTGGTTTTTGCCTTCGTGCTATCGCCGGAGCTGTTGTTGTGGAAGTGTTCATTTCGCCCTGGCTGATTATCTGTACATTTGCTTTATGCCTGTTTGTAGCATTTAGTAAGCGTCAGAGTGAGACAGCACTGCTTCGCGATAACAATGAGTCATTTCGTAAAACTTTAGCAGGCTATACACCGGATCTGCTGGCTCACATGCTCGATGTCACCAGCGGTCTGGCAGTTGTGTGTTTTTTGCTCTATGCCATGGATGACAGAACACTGCGAGTTTTTGGTTCTAATAATCTTGTTTATACTACGCCGCTGGTTTTGTATTGTATTTTCCGTTTCAGCGCACTAATTCAAAAAGGGAAATTCTCAGGCCCGGTACAGCTTATTCTCACTGACTTGCCTTTTCAGATTGGATTTGTGCTTTGGCTCTTATCGTGCATTGGAATTATTTATGCAGATAAGATAGGAAGCACCGGTGGCGTTTAGCGTATTGGGTATCGTTCCCTGGTGAGATCAGTGTTAAAATAGTAAATGGCCGAACAGAGATTACAGAAAGTTTTGGCTGCGGCTGGCATCGATTCTCGCAGAAAATGTGAGGAGTTGATAATCAGCGGAGTAGTGCGAGTAAATCGCAGGGTGGTGGACAGGCTGCCTGCTTTTGCCGACCCTGAAAAAGACGAGATTACCGTAAACGGGGAAAAAATTCGCACTGAACAGAAGGTATATTTTCTCCTGAACAAGCCGAAAGTTGTGATTTGTACGAATCGAGACCCTGCAGGTAGAAAAAAAGCCATAGACTTAATCCACACCGACAAACGTATCTTTTGTGTCGGCAGACTCGATGCCGATACTACTGGATTAATTATCCTGACCAACGACAGTGAATTGGCGAATAAATTATCTCATCCGAGATATAGTTTGCCCAAAACTTATATTGCCAGGGTCAAAGGGCAAATTGTCGGAGAGCAGGTAGAAAAAATAAAAAAAGGAGTCTGGTTGGCAGACGGCAAAACCGGCAGAACATCGGTAAAAATATTAAAACGCAGCCATAAGGAATCTTTAGTCGAGATTACAATTCGACAGGGCTTAAACCGCCAGGTTCGCAGAACGCTGGCAAAAGTCAACCTGCCTGTAAAATCGTTAACAAGAACACGAATCGGCAAACTAAATTCCCGCGGCTTGGGTCTCGGTAAGTTCAGGCCGCTGACCAAAGCTGAAGTGGCATACCTTAAAAATATACATAAGTAGACTCCATTGAAGAGATCGAATAAATGGGTTCGAAAAGCAGGAGAAGTAAAAGATAATCATCGCATACTAACAGATCTCTCAAACGGCTTAGAAAAAAGCGGCGCTTGCTGGGAGAAAAAGCAACTTTTTCCAGAATCTTTAAGAGAGAAAAAAGACGGGATGTCGATAAAGAAACTTTACGAGAACCAATAACCGGATGGAGGCTTTGGGTATTTCGTATTATTGGAATTACAATTATTCCGGCTCTTTTATTTTTGCTGCTGGAGATTACACTGCGAGTAGTTGGCTACGGCTTCCCCACAAACATGTTTGTCAAATGTAAAGTTAACGACACAGCTTCTTACTGCAGTAACAACAAATATGCCTGGAGTTTTTTCCCGCCAAGCATAGCTCGAACAGCTTATCCGTTTGTTTTTCCTGCGCATGAATCAAACGATACCTATCGCATTTTTGTAATGGGAGCTTCCGCTGCAGCGGGCACACCGAAGGGGGCATTTTGTTTCGGACGGATTCTGCGGACGATGTTGCACCAGCAGTATCCCCAAGTAAACTTTGAAGTGATTACCGCTGCGATGCCGGCTATAAATTCCCATGTGGTTTTGGATATTGCCAAAGATTGCGTGCAACATCAAAGCGATCTGTTTGTCGTATACCTCGGAAATAATGAGGTGGTCGGCCCATATGGGGCTGGGACTGTCTTTACACCACTTAGCTCCAGTCTGTCTCTAATCCGTTTTGGGATTGCCCTTAAAACTACTAAGCTGGGTCAGCTTTTAACTGATCTTCTGAAATCAGCACGTAGTAGCGATGTCCCTAAAGTTTGGCTCGGCTTGGAAATGTTTCTTGAAAAGCAGGTTAGAGCGGATGATCCTCATATGGGGATTGTTTACCAGCACTTTCAAAGGAACCTTCAGGATGTTCGCCGTCTTGCCTGCAAAAGTGGAACACCGATAATTTTTTGTACGGTGCCAAGCAACCTCAAGGATAATCCGCCATTTGCTTCACTGCATCGGCCGAATCTAACAGATGATGAGAAAAAAAGCTGGGACAAGCTTTATCAGCTTGGGATTCAATATGAGACGGATGGTATTTATGCCGAAGCAGCGGAACAGTATTTAAAAGCTGCCGAGACTGATGATCAATACGCAGATTTGCAGTATCGCTTAGGTCGTTGTTATTGGGCCATGGGCGAATATGACAAGAGCAAGGAAAGGTATATTCAAGCACGTGAGCTGGATACACTTCGCTTTAGAGCTGATAATCGAATTAATGATATTATTCGTAGTGTAGCATCCGACCGGGCTGACGAGGGTGTTTTTCTCTTGGATGCAGTAAAGACATTTGAACAAAACAGTCCTCAGAACATAGCAGGCGAGGAGCTGTTTTATGAGCATGTCCATATGAATTTCAACGGCAGTTATCTCCTCGCCGGAGCGATTTTCAGACAGGTGCAGGAGATACTTCCGGAGCGGGTGAAACGTTATAAAGCAGATGGACGACCATTGCCTACGGAGGCAGAATGTGCTCGATATTTGGCATACACAGATTGGGAAAGATACAAGATTGCCGATAATGTTCTAAATGCTTTTATCAAGCGAGCACCGTTTACCAATCAGCTCTACCATGATCAAAGGGTCAGGCAATTGGAACAACAGATTCAGGCTCTTAAGACGTCTATTTCTCCGGAGGTACTTAAGCAAGTTGAAGATAAGTATTACTGGGCGATTCAGCAAAATCCCACAGACTGGTGGCTGCATTGGAATTTCGGCGAATTCCTGGAAGAAATGAATAATTATAATGAAGCCGCCCGACAGTTTCATTTGGTTCTGAATTATGTCCCTCATCGTTACGAGGCTTCTGCCAAATTAGGTGTATTGTCCGGGCTGCGAGGCGACATGGATGCAGCTATCAAGAACAATTTAGAGGCATTATGTGCCAATCCCTTCTTTCCTGATGCACATTTTAATTTGGGTTTGGCATATCAATTTCAGGGTAGCCTCGATAAGGCCGTTAAACAGTATTCTGAAGCGATTCGATTGAAACCGGATCATGCAAAGGCATATATTAATCTGGGGACAGTACTGTACAAGCAGGGAAAGATTGCCCAGGCAAGGGAAACATATCGAAATGGTCTAAAGCTTGTCCCGGATGACTGGGATATGCACTATAATCTGGGGCTTATGTTGGAAGCACAGGGACACAGAGATGAGGCCATCAAAGAACTTCGCACCGCTTTACAGATAGATCCTAATTCCGTTGAGACACGTAAAGTACTAAAGGCTATTCTGTGTTTCCCGTCAGCAGAAATGGCACAGTATGAGACATGAGATTAGGAGAGGCC
>CAZFOQ010000095.1:0-16781 GCA_964520535.1 uncultured Pirellulales bacterium
TTGAAACAATTAGTAGATAAATAAGAACCAATAGTTATTTGCGGAGGTGCAATAATGGAAGCGTACCTGACCCAAATTTCAAATTATCTGCTGAGACAAAGCTGGCAAATAGCCATTTTGGTCGTGGTCGTGGCAGTTGTTTCATGGCTGCTTCGAAATCGAAGTGCTCATGTTCGCTATTTACTCTGGTTGATTGTGTTAGCCAAATGCCTCGTGCCGCCTTTCACCACTATTCCGTTGGCGATTCTACCAGCAGAAAAACCGGCAATAACACTTGAAGTCACAGGGATAACTGTAGATGAACCTGTTATAGTCGCTCCATCTCCCGAGACGGTGCCAGGACCATCTGTACCAATGTTCATTGAACCAAGACCGGCGCTCAACCTACGCCAGTGGTTGAGCATTAGCTGGATTGCCGGAGTGATTCTATATGCTCTTGTAGCAGTTATTAAGGCATTGCGAACCGAATTTTGGCTTCGGAATAAAAGAAAGCCGCTTGAAATCATTCAGCAAAATGGAATCCAGGGTTTATTCAAAGATCTCAAATTTAAGACTTTTCCGAAGATATGGCTGATTAAGGGGATTGGTCAACCATTCGTCTGGGGTTTGCTGCGCGGCGGTATTTATCTTCCTTCGGATTTTGAAAATATCAAAAGCACAGAACAACGCCGGGATATTTTAGGTCACGAGTTAGGTCATATACTCCGCTATGATGCCGCTGTTAATCTATTAGAGATAGTTGCGCAAGCTATATTCTGGTTTCATCCATTTGTCTGGTGGGCAAATAAGCGAATCCGTGCCGAACGGGAAAAATGCTGTGATGAAATTACAATTTCGCGATTAGGCGCAATAGCCAAAGAGTACAGCAAGGCAATTGTGAATATATTAATCTCCGAACACAAACATGCTCAAGCAGTACCCTCGCTGGCCATCGCCGGACCGGTGAAAAATATCGAGGAAAGGATAAAGACCATGTTAAGACCGGGAAAAAAATTCTACAAACGTCCTAGTCTCGTAGCCGCGATAACAATATTGCTGCTGGCTCTGCTGACTGTGCCGATTAGTTGTGTGTTGACTAATCGAACCGAATCCAAAACAGCAATTTCCTCATTTGAGCCAACGGTAACTATGGCTATCTACAACATAATCCATCCCATCCCAAATTATATTGACCGCTCGTTAGATTTGGATAAAGATATTCTTCTTAGTATTCCCGACGAAAACCAAAAACCGGAAGAACCTGGAGACAATGTAAAATGGTTGGTTGATAATGGTGGTGATCTGGTTGCAGGATTCGAGGGCGGTGGTATCGGCCTGATGGGTTTCAATATGGTCTCTGAGACTCTGCCTGCCCGTGCATGGGATGAGCTAAGCGGCGACGAACTGCTCGATAAGATAAGCGAGAAACAAATTGATCCGAACGAAATGCAAATAATGAAATGGAACGAACAAGGCGATCAGCCGGTTTATGCTTTTGCCACCCAAAATGGCTCTGTCGGTCTTCTTCAGATGTTATCTGTAGACAAAAAGACAAAGAAGATTGAGCTGCGATATAAAAAGCTCACGGATGCGTTTTTAAATACCAAAGCTAAAGTGCATCCGGAAAAAGCCCCATCTCATTCGCTGCATCAAGCTGCCGAAAGCCGCGACATCGAGCAAATCAAGAACCTTATTTCAGAAGGAGCAGATGTTAATACGAAAGACAAAAATAATATAACATCACCTCAACAACTTGCCGGCTCGTCTAAACCTTACGCTTATCAATTTTACGCAGAAATAACACCTGATGAAGTGCTTAATTTCAAAGAAACAAAAACCTGTAAAAACAAAGGCAGCTCACCTCTAACAACTAACAGTTTCACCACTGTTAAAATGATAAATATTACAGCAATGCACGACGACAAGGGCAAGCCGCTACAATTCACTACCACGAGCAAAATGGATGGACTCTTTCTCGATTATAATGTGACATTGAACGACCCCGTCGAACCGGGCGAAAAATACACTTTTTCAATGGAAGGAACAATGACTGATATGTTAGAACATGTTGCTAATATGGAAAATACATTCTTATATCGGGGTGCTATGCACCATCATCTTGATGGATTGATGACTACAACATTCCTGCTTCCCAGAGGAGCAGAAGTAATCTCAACAAATCCCTCTGATATGAAACGAACAGAAAAAAATGGTCAAATAGAGCTGTATAACGAAAAATTAATTGGGGACGGCCGCAGTATATCCACACAGTTTCAGTATAAACTTACAAAATAACAATAAATGAAAATATTAGAACTAACTCTTACAGAGATTTTCGCTGGGTATTATTGCTGCTTGCGATGGCAGTAATACTGCCCACCGTGTGTTTGCTTTGGTTTAGGAACCATGCGTTCAAAAAAAACTGCAAGCAAAGTATTAATGATCACGATACAGATAAGGAACAGATTGATTATCAAGGCCGGACACCATTAGAGTCGGCCGAGCGAAATGACCATCTGCAGGGTACAGTAGCAAAAACAGATCTGCCGAGTAAGCACGGACATAAAGAGTAGCTAAATACTCAATTCTGGATTCTTAATACTCGTTAAAAGGTGTAAATCACAAGAGAACAACAATAAAGTTTTGCCGTCATTCCTTTATTGAGGCGGCTCTGTTGGTTGTTGCCCCGCTTATCACACATCTGAAATATATTCAAAAAAGGACAAAACCGTAACAAAATGGTAATATTTGATTTGTAAAATACTCCTGTGCAATGAGTTGATTTTATGTTAATTTATTTGAAAGGGGTATGACTATGGAAAGAAGCAAAATTTACTCAATCATATTTCTGCTGGCCATAGGCGTGCTGGCCCTCGTCGGGCTGCAATATTGCCTGGCCGGGCAAAGCAGCAACTCCAAGCCGGCAAGCGTCCTGATGCAGGAAGCTTTATATGCAGAAGAGATCGAAGGCGATCTCAATGCGGCAATTAAAATCTACGAGCAAATTATTAAAGACGGCTCTGCCCAAAGGTCGCATGTCGCCCAGGCAATGTATCGAGAAGGGATGTGCTATCTAAAGCTGCAGAATGAAAAGCAGGCTCAGGAGATTTTTCAAACATTGGTCGCCAAATACAGTGACCAGACCAATATCATCAGTAAGGTCAGGCCGCTGCTCGAAGATTTGGGTAATGCCGACCCGGCCGCTTTAATGCCGCCGGAGACTTTGTTCTATGCGGAGATCGGCAGTCCCGGCAGGCAGGTGGAAACCATCCTGAAAATGCTCGAGGGCACACCTTTGGAAAATCCTCTTGCCATGATTGGTGGGAACAACACTGGATCAGATTGGTCCTCGAATGAAAGGAGCCCGGCAAATATGATCGCGGCTCTTTTGAATCCCAGTATGATGGCGGAATTCAAAAAAATACGGGGTATGGGAATAGGCATTACCGGCATTCCACAGGAAGATGAACCGCCGGCGATCATAGTCTTATTCCCCGGAAAGAGTGACGCCCTGAAGGGCTTGCTCACAATGGTGCTGACGATGGCTGGAAAACCCATGGAATCTCTTGAAGGGATGCAAACCGTCAATCTTCAAGATGAAGGAGTCGCCGTCTACGACGATAACATCGTTATCATTGCAACTCAAAAGGCATACGCCGCGGGACAACTGGCCTGGAGTGTCAAACAATACAAGGGTCTTACAAATCAGCCAACACTCGCATCAAGTAACAAATCTTTTAGGAAGGTTTCCAAAAAGGCACGTCAAGAAAATGTGCTGACGATCTGGATGGATACGGACCAAATCTTCGCGGGTCTGAAAAAAATATTTCCGGAAGGAAAAATGCCCGGCCGACTACGCATGGCCAATGGTTTTGTTGATTTACAAAGTATCGACGACGTAATGGCCTTTCTGTCCCTCAAGGAAACCGGAATCGCCGTCGAGACGAACATCGCCTTTAAGGATGGTCACCGCAGCCTTGCATACGGCATGATTCAGACACCCAATCTCACCAGAGCTGGATTCGAAGCTGTGCCCTCCGGAGCAGTTGGTCTAATCAGTTTCGCTCTGGGTGAGGCTGAAAGCGCCCAGGCTCAGGCCGTAGGCCAAAGGATTCAAAATATGACCGGACTTGATATCGGCAGAGAGATATTTGCAAATATCGAGCAGGTCACCTTGTTTGTCTTACCAACCGGCAGTGCTTCGGCCCAGACTGATATGAAGGTTCCCCCAATAGCCACATCTATTGGACTGGCAATAACAAGCCGCAATCCCGAACAGACTCGCCAGATATTGACCCGACTATTGTCCGCCGCGAATCTTGCCGCAACCGAATCAACAACCGAAGCATCCGAACCAATTGCCGGCAAATACCAGATTGGACTTGTAGATGAGCAGAAACTGTATTGTTATATGGATCAGAACAGTAAGACAAATGTACTATCTTTAAGTCCGAATGTCATTGAGGCCTCAGAATCGGCAATCAAGAGCCGTCAATCAGTCTTAACCGCCGGGCCGTTGCAGGAACCTCTCAGCAACATGTCCCCAAGCACCAGTAAATTAATCCTGATTAATGTGAGTGGAGCATTGCGGATTGTCGAATCCAATATGGGGCCAATCGCCGATGCAAATAACCTGAATGAAATTTTTGCCCAGTTGGCAACAAGCTGCGATAAAACCTTTCTCCAGTTACGTACGGACGAGAAGCTCAACAATCTAAATATCAGAGCTGAACTCATCGGAATTCCGCCTATTAACAATTTATTCGTTCCAATCATGCAACTGGCTCAAATTCTCAAGCAGGCCGAGGCCGAAGCCAAGAGCTGGAAACAAATGGCAGCCACTACCGCCGGTATTAGAAAGGTCAGTCAGGCTCCGGTGATTGACGGACAAGCAGAAAGTTTGTGGGCAGATGCTAAGAAGTATAAGATTTCCAATTCAATATATTCACCTGTATCGTCACCGGCTGACTTATCTGCCAACTATAGAGTGATGTGTGATCAGGAGAATCTGTATCTATTTGTGGACGTTATCGACGATGAACTGAAGAATGATTCCGTGGAATTCTATTATGATGATACAGTTGAGGTTTTCATTGATGCCGACAATTCCAAGGACAGTGGTTATGGTGAAAACGATTATACATACAATTTTAACTGGGATAGAACCAGCCCCAGCATGGAAGAGCGGGGGCAACCCTACCAAAACGATGACATCAAATTTGCGTTAGTAACATCCGACAATGGTTATCGGCTGGAAATAAAGTTTCCATGGTCGACGCTTGGAACAGAGGTTTCAACCGGCTCTAAGATAGGTCTGGATGTTCATGTAAATGATGACGACGATGGCGGAGAACGTGACACCAAATTTACATGGTGTGACAGAGAAGACAACGCCTGGCAGAATCCCAAAACTTTTGGGACTGCCGAGTTAATTGGTCTTGTAGGCTGGTGGAAAGTTGATGAGACCGAAGGCAATAATGCCGGTGATTCATCCGGCAACAACTTAACCGGTACGCTGATGGGTGATCCGAAATGGCAACCATCAGGCGGCAAAATTGGTGGCGCTTTGGAATTCGACGGCATGGACGATTATGTTAACACTGATAACGCAACAGACTTGTCCGCATGGACTGTCGCTGTCTGGGTAAAGAGCCCCGCCGCACCTTCATCAGAAATGCCAAGTGGTCCGGTAAGCCGGGAGAAAAATTATCAAATCAACTGGAATCATGTTACTGATGAATTCCGAGGGGCGGCAGGTATCTGCATCGATGGAATGTGGTATGATGCAAGTTTCGGCGAATTACAGGCTGATACGTGGTACCATCTTGCTACAACTTACGACGACGAGAATCTCAAAGCATACAAAAATGGACTTTTAATAACAACTAATTCTAATCCCTCCGGAAAGGCCGACTCTGAAATTGAAACTTTGAAATTTGGCAGGCATGTAGAAGCCGAGAACTTTTTCGCCGGCACGATCGACGACGTTCGCATTTATAATTACGCTCTGCCGCAAGAGGAGATTCAGGCATTTGGAAGCGTTAAAGCTTATAGTCCCCAGCCGGGAGATAAAACAATCGTTAGTGCAGATACCTTAATGAAACTAAGCTGGCAACCCGGATTGGGTGCCGTCTCCCACAAGATCCACTTTGGAACAGACAAAGAGAGTTTTAATGATGGTGATGGATTGGTGATAGGTAACACAGAGGTCAATTTATCCACACTCAGAAAGGACATTCCGGCGATACAGAAAGATAAAACGTATTATTGGTGTATTGACAGCGTTCAGTCTCAGGGGGGAGATATCCCCGGGCATGTTTGGAGCTTCACGACAAGCGGCAAACAAATCGGCTGGTGGAAATTTGACGAAAGCGGCGGCTCTATCGCTAAAAATAGTTCCGGTAACAGCAATGATGGCGCAATAAAAGACAATGCCATCTTGCAGCCTCAGGTGGGGAAATCCGGCGGCGCCGTACAATTCGATGATTTGTCGTCCCATATTGAAATTCCTATGGAAGGAATGTCAGCTTCTTCGGGAACGGTTGCTTTATGGGCAAAGCTTTTTCCCGAACAAAAGTCGCCCGAACACAGATACTTATTCGGCCACACGACCGTGCCCCATTATAATAACCGAATCCAGTTGTACATGGACAGCAGCACGACGATGCTCGATGTCGGGCTTGGTGACAATCACGAGACAAACTCCGATATGGCAATGCTGGAAGTGAACACATGGCATCACATTGCCCTGACCTGGAATAAGGGCACTTATTTGGTCTTTTTAAACGGTGAAGAACTAGCCACAGGCGATTATACTGGTCTGGAGAACATAAGTCGTACTGCAAACATAGGAAATAACGGGAGAATCGATAGTCAAGATCAGTCCTTCAATGGTCTTATTGACGACGTGCGTATTTACAACTATGCCCTGTCGAAAAATGAAATTAAGGCACTTGGCAATTAAGTTAAACAAAAACAACACGTGAAAATCAAAGGAAAAATCGACGTGGGTTACGATCGAATGCGGTGGGTAGTATTACTACTTGCGGTTGCGGTAATACTACCTACTGTGTGTTTACTTTGGTTTATGAATCAGGCGGTCAAGAACGAGCGCCTCGTTGTCCGGCAAAAGCTGGTTACATTATATCAGGACAGACTGAACAGCACCGTCCAGGAAACCGATAAAAGGTGGGCGGAAAATTGTCGGTCTTTAGATACCGCAGCATTTAAAGAGCATCCCTACAAAACGCTTATCTCAGCCGTAGATAAATGCTACTGTGACGGTCTGATTATTTACGATACGAAAGGTAAACGAATTTATCCGTCATTATCAGCAGATCAGGGCAGTACCATCGAACCCTCCGAGATATTCAGTAATGCCTGGAAGATGGAATTTATAGATAGAGACTATGTGGAGGCTGCGAAGCTTTACGAGGAAAATGCGAAAAGCGGCGCCGATCTTTTGCAACTTGCTTCACGGATTAGAGAAAAGCTTTCCGGGCAACAGGCAACTTTCAGCCCGGACTATATACAATTAGCTGCACTTATTGGTAAAAGCAGGTGCCTGACAAAACTTGGCAGGTTGGATGAGGCAATTGAGCAATGTAAGCAGGTAGCGTTTAGCCCCTTAGAGGAAACCGGCGGTGTAGCTTTACTTGTTCTCATCGGAAATGCGCGGTTGCTCTTAATGAACTTCACGGAAGGAAATACAAAATACGATGCTCTGTATAAAGAGACTTTGAGCAAGCTCATTGCTATGGTTTTTACGGTCAACAAGGCTGGTTTTGCATTGCCAACCGACCACAATCTGTTCCTCGCACAGAAAGCCTTTGAAATAGGCAATAGAACCGAGTTTCTCAACAATAACTTCAGCATGATATCTGATCGAATGAGCACATTGATAGCCGCTGAAGAACGTTCCATCCGATTTGCCGAATATTTTCCGACAAGAACCGCTGTGCCAAATCGACAAACAGACAAACTCCAGTTCTTACAAGCGGGACAGGAAACTCTTTACGGAATGTATCACAAAACAAACGGCGGCAGTCTGTTAGCTCTACTGTCCACAGAGAGTATCGCATCGGCTCTGGTGGATTATAAAGAGAATTTCATGGATTCTGATGTTGTCTATCGAATACTTGATGATTCCGGCCGTTTCGTAACAGGAATAAATGAACCTAAAAGCAAATCCTTTACTGAAACTTCCGTCGGAAAAAATTTCCCAGGCTGGAAAGCTGTGTTATATTTCAAAGGCTGGGACGTCTTTGAAAAAGCAGAGAGAAAACAGATTGCTGTATATACCTGGACAGGTGTTCTTGTAATCGTGTTCATTTTAGCCGCCGGCGGTTTAGCCGGGCAGGCGGTTAACAAGCAGATAAAGATCAACAAGCTCAAAAATGATTTTATCGCTACAGTATCGCATGAATTAAAAACGCCACTGGCCTCCATGCGGGTGCTGGTGGATACCCTGTTGGAAGGAAACTACAAAGACCAGCAGCAAGTTCGGGAATATCTTGAGCTCACGAGCAAAGAAAACATAAGACTCAGCAGATTGATTGATAACTTCCTGACCTTCTCGAGAATGGAGCGAAACAAACAGGCCTTTGAGATTATTCAAACAAGCCCGGCGGCCATTGCTCATGCCGCGGCCGAGGCAGTCAAAACCAAATTTGCCAATGGACGATGTAATTTCAAATTAAATATTAGTGAGGATATACCCTATGTGATGGCTGATCGTGATGCCATAGTGACAGTACTTGTCAACCTGCTGGACAATGCATACAAATATTCTTATGATGACAAAAAAATAGAGTTGAGAGTTTATCATGAAGACGGTGCAGTTTGTTTTTGTGTTTCAGACAACGGCACAGGAATGTCAAACCGGGCAATTAATAAAATATTCAATAGATTTTACCAGGTTGATCGGAGCCTCTCACGGCGTGCCGAAGGCTGTGGCCTGGGTCTTAGCATTGCAAAATTTATTGTCGATGCCCACAAAGGCTCAATATCTGTTGACAGCAAGCCCGGCGAAGGAAGCACATTCACTATCTGCTTAAAGCAGGTATAGCTCAGTGAAAAATTTAGCTTCTATAATCATGTTAATTTTTTATGGGGAATCTGAATGAAAACATACACATGCATCCGGAAAATATCTCTCGTAGCCATTTTAATATGTTTGATTGACGCATTGCCTTTGAAGGCTGAAAAACTTGAATTTTCTCTTATGGACAGCTTTGGACGAGAGGTGTCTTCCCATGATTATGAGGGAGTCCCGATTTTTCTCGAATTTGGTGCCTGCTGGTGAGGCGGCTGCCAACAGGAAACGCTACGTGTCGCAGCGATTGCAAACAGGTATGGTAAGGCCGGTCTGCAGGTAATACGTGTGATATCAGGTGACAATGAATTATCCGCTTTGGACTTTCAAAAACATTACAGAATGCCGATAATTCATCTGATGGACTCGAATCGAGTCTTTGAAAGAAAACATAACAGAAATGGCTGGCCTTTTCTTATGCTGGTCGATCCAAACGGACAGATTATTTACACGTGTAATAATCTAATAGATAGGGACAAGGAATTGACACAACTGCTTCAAACACTCGAAAAAAACTCTTTTCCTGCAAAAACCAGGACCGCAGACGGAATATCCTATATGACCTCAACTCTCCAACGCAGCGGAGAGGACAAAAAGCTGCTCCAAAACGATCGTTTTGCGTCTATTGCCGCAGGAAGTGATGGGAAAATTTATGCCGTGTTTACCTCCATTAAAAATGAAAACAGTGATATCGTTATGAAAATATTCGATGGTACGCAATCTTACAAAGATGTCTCCATAGCAGCGACAGATGCAGACGAGTATGACGGCACGGTTCTGGTCGATAACAAAAACCAGGTCTGGGTATGTTGGACCAGTAATGCTATCGATAACAAATATCAGATTCATCTGACCACCTTAAAAGATATTGAGGACAGCAAAACAAGCTTGGTTATATCAAAGTCTGAAGAAGATTCTATGCATGGCCGTATGACAATGGATGACTCCGGAACTCTCTGGATTACATATTATAAATGGCACAAAATGGGACAGATCTCCCGTGACAAAGAAGTCTATCTCAGGAAATATTCGAATGATACATTATCAGAAGAAATCCGCATCAGTCCAACCGATGTCCCTGCATACGAAGACCATACAGATCCGTTTGTCTCTATTCTAAACCAGCAGGTTTATGTGACTTGGAGTTGGGATTTTCACAGACCAAAAGGATATCCACAGGATGCCCAGGAACCTACGATTTTTGCCCGAACGATTCACCATGACCTGAAACTCGGAAATCCTTTCCACCTCAGCGGTCGACATATTGATTCTGCACCGATGTTATCAAAGCCATACCAAAATAGTCTCTGGTGCGCCTGGGATTCTCTGGGACGAAGCCAAAGTAGCCGGAGCTACGTAAAAACTCTTCATATTTGCGAATTGAATAGCTCCGGCAAAAATAACAAAGAAATTCCAATCGCGGAGAACCTCGTAAATATTTGCACTCCCTGTTTTGCATTTCATGGCGATCAACAAGGTGTCTTGACGTGGTCGCAAACCCAAAATGGGAAAGACTGGTCATTCTGGAAAGCAGAGTATGATTCAGAGAATCATAGCTGGTCGAAACCAGCCTTAGTCCTCTCCGAAAGAAATCCCCGGTTCGGTTCCTGTGTTTACGATGCCCAGGGACAACTATGGATTGCCTATTCCGTCAAAACAGATAAAGGCAGAGAAGTCACTGTAAAACGATTGGATTGATATGAAAAGTGTGCTGATTATTGAAGACAATTCGACCATGTTGAGAGCCCTGAAGGACAACTTCGAGATCAAGGGCTATCGCGTCGGAACAGCCAGCGACGGCGAGCAGGGTCTCAAAGCCGCAGTGGAAGAAGTACCCGATCTTATCATTCTCGATATTATGCTGCCCAAAATCAATGGCTATGAAGTATGCAGCCAGATTCGTAAGAAGAACCTGGACATGCCGATCATCATGCTGACCGCCAAGGACCAGGAAGCCGATGTTGTCATGGGCTTAAATCTCGGCGCCGACGATTACGTGACCAAACCATTTAGTATAAAAGAGCTGCTGGCTCGGGCAGAAGCATTTATGCGGCGCAGGACAAAGGATGAACCTTCGGTTTATGAATTCGGCAATTGTCGGCTTGATGTCAATACAGGCATACTCATACGCGACGGCAGGCAAGTAAAGCTCGCGCCCGGAGAATATAAGATGCTGCATCTCTTCTTAAAGAAGGCCGGATGCACTTTAACTTGTGATGAAATACGCAACTTTGTTTGGGGATATTCCCGCTTTATCACTTTACGAGACATCGATAATACAGTAAATACTCTAAGGAAAAAGGTCGAATCTGACCCTGATAATCCGAAGTTTATTCGTACTATAAAGATGATAGGTTATAAATTTGAACTGACAGAGTCTGATGGAAACAATCCTGATAGTTGAAGATGACGCAACCATGCTGCGGGGGTTGAAGGATAACTTCGAATTCAAAGGTTATCGCGTCCTGACTGCAGCCGACGGGGAAGAGGGCTTAAATTTGGCTCTTAATGAAAAACCCGACCTGATACTCCTCGATATCATGCTGCCTAAAATCAATGGATATGAAATATGCAGATTGATCCGCAAGGAAGGTCTGGATATGCCAATAATAATGCTGACAGCCAAGGGCGAGGAATCGGACATAGTTTTGGGATTAAATCTCGGAGCCGATGATTATGTCACCAAGCCGTTCAGTATAAAGGAGCTTCTCGCCCGGACAGAAGCATTGCTAAGACGAAGCAAACAGGCCGAACAGGATGTTTACGTCTTTGCCGACTATCGTCTTGATATCCCCGCAAGAAAATTGACACGGCACGGAAATGAAATAAAACTCTCACCCAAAGAATTCCGGCTGCTCGAATATTTTCTAAAAAGGCAGGGACGGGCGCTTACTCGCGACGAAATTTTAAATGCGGTTTGGGGTTATGATTGCTATGTCGGCTCTCGCAGCATCGACCGTTTCATCACTACTTTGAGAAACAAAATCGAACCGGACCCGCACGATCCGACCTTAATACACACAATCAGAGAAATCGGCTACAAATTCGAACCACCGGAATAAATACAATCAGGCTTTCTATCAACACGGCTGAGAATCAAATATCACTCTTCGGATTGGATGTTCTGCCATTGAAGTCGCGGATAATCCTGACCTTCGAGAATCCACCAGATATCTTCCGTGCCATATTATACTGTAGTTATGCCATTCCGTTGCAGCTAATACTGATAACCGTTTTACTCTCTGCATCAAAAATCACTCTGACTACGCCGCAGCCACCATCATATATTATCGTGAATTTGCTCCCTGGTTCGTACTCTGCAATGAAACAAGATCCCTGAAATCCAGACCAAAGTATCATCTGACAAATAATATACTTGGAATCATTGAGGATAAAACCGGAGTACTCTCGATCATATCGTGGAAAGTTATCGAGAATATACTCGCGACCGATCCACGTATTTGCCTGAGCTGACTCATCAGAATTAAGGTATGTTCTAAGGATAGAATCGAGGTTTTCAATGTCAGATTCTTGCGGAATCCATATTTCGTTGAAATCTATCCCTTCAAACAACAGGAATTGCCGAATGGCCTCCTGATCGGAAATAATAACACAATACGGGCCATCATAATCGACTGGATCACAATTAGTTATCGTTCCAACGTTATACCTTACTATACCGCCAAGGTGTTCTTCGTATTGTCCCCCGGAAACACTTCCGGTTATTTGGCAGTCGGCAATATAACCCCAGTTCTCTACAGCCAATATACCAAGATCGGATGCAGAGCTACTCCCAATAATATTCGCATCTGTTATACCCAGATTTTCTACCACTGCACTTTTTTCCAATGCACCAAAAAGGCCAAGGTAGTCTCCTCCGTGAATCGTAAGATTCGATATTGTAAAGCCGTTGCCATCGAATGTACCTCCAAAACTCGGGATGACTGCAGTTGACCACTTGATACCGGTAAGATTGACATCGGCCGTGAGTCTATAACAAGCACTGCTGTCACCGTGAAGAATCGCACCAAGATCTTCTGCCGTAGCAATTAAGAATGGATCATCCTGCGTACCACTACCTGTTAGTTCATGTCGCTGGTATATATCAGAGAAAAATATAAGTTCAGGATATCCCCCTTCTGCGGGCATTTGCCACACGTCACATGTGCCATTGTTACGTTCATCCGCAAAATCCCAACCAGCGTTCGTGAATGTACTTTCGGTCTGCATCTGTGCAGAAGTCTTACCTGTACCACCTTCGCTTGTAGTCTGTCCGCTTGTTTCAATGTCCCAATAGCAACTATTCACATTATCAGGATAACCATCCCCCACCAAGCCACCTATGGGTATATAGCTCAAATTTTTTCCAACAACCTGCCCTGTTGCATAGGCATGTGAGATGGTTCCCCTATCATTTCCCACAAGCCCACCAACACTACCGCTACCGTTCACGTTTCCTGTTGCAAAGCAGTACATGATATGACCATAATTCTTCCCTACTAAGCCGCCAAGACGCCAGTTGGCATAAGACCCGGAGACATTTCCGTTGGCATAACAGCCAATGATGCTGCCAGAGTTGTATCCTGCTAAGCCACCGACATTCTCGCTGTATTTTCCATACGAAATATCACCAGTAGCATAGCATCTGTTGATCGCACCGCTATTGAATCCTATCAGACCTCCATAGTAACCAGTCCCTGCGTAAATACTGTTGATGACAAGGCTACAAGAGGAATGGCAGTTTGCTACGCTGTTGGAGTTTTCCCCGGCCAGACCACCAATACGCCAGAAAAGATCGCCAGCGGTCACTGTTCCGTACACTTCGCAGTGGGAAATCTTACCAAGGTTATTTCCCACGAGCAGGCCAAGACGTGAACCACGTTCTGCACTTCCACTTGAAATACTTCCGCTGAGGCGACAGTTAGTAATGCTGCCGCGGTTATACCCGACAAGGCCCCCGCTAAAATAACTACCACAGACATATATTTCTTCCATGTCTAGATTGGTAATTTTGGCCGTAGTTGCTAATTTCTCGAATAGACCTAAGTTGCTCCCGCCTATGATCGTCATACGCGAGACTGTGTGGCCGTTTCCCTCAAAGACACCCTTGAATTCGCCAATAACGGCCTTGTCGAAGACTTTGCAGCCGGGCAGATTGGGGTCGAGATCGATGTCGGCGGTCAGGATGAAGTGTTTGTCGTAATCTTCGGGACTATTTCCGAGCAGGACTAAATCTTCAGCAGTTGCGATTTGGTAGGGATCGTTTGGTTCGCCGGTTCCGCCGCCGTATTTCGTCTCGACATCTTCAAGTATGATTTCTCCTTTTGTAATCGGGCATAACACAATTTGCAGAACAGCGACAATAAACAGCCATCTTATGAGATTTGCTTTTTCCTTCATTTTCCTAACCCTCGTTATGATAACAGATGATAGACGACCGATGACAGAAAACAGAGAACAGATAACAAAAATTTGTCTATCGTCCTTCGTCCATCTTGCATCGTCCTTCTTTAGTTTCTAAGGCGGGATTGGAATGAATGTGAAATCGATATAAATAATAACGGCAAAAATTATGATATTATAAATATAATCCGCCTTATATGTATTTATAATACCACACTATCAGGCTTTTGTTCAAGGATTTTCCTCTCAATTCTTTAAATTAGGGCATGCCGATACTTTAGTTCATTTTCTTCACAGTTATATTAAGGCTGTGGTATCGAGTCAGAAGTCATGGACATTTTTCCGGAAAAACCCTGTTTTTCATTGTATTAAGGCGGTTTTTGGGTAAAATTACTTGGGGATAGGGAATGGGGGGATAGGGGATAGCAAGTTAAAGCATAATAAAAACATCTCATATTTAACCTCAAGGTCAGCCTTGGGGGAGTTGCCCGTGTCCGAAACGGCCACGGTACCTATGGCACAAGCTAAACAATTTGAAAAAACAAAGCCAATTATCTCGTACTGAGTTCTGCGTGATGCGAATTGCGAAAAAAAATGCATTCATCCTTCGTTGTATCGTGCTTCGTAGCATACTACGCAGAGTAGCACAGTAGCAGGGCTACTACGGAGAACGGAAAACAAAGCCAATGTTAAAATGGGCAATATAGTATAAGCTCTTTGAAATAAGAAGATTACGAGAAAAACAGCAGTTATTGGGAATTTTGCTGATGAAAAAACAAAGCCAATTTACTCCCCCCCAGCGGATGGCTGGGAACTAAATGAAATTGGCATAAGTTCTTTATAAAAGTGAATATGAGATATGGTTTAAGCTTTTGCTGCTTTTATGGCATCGGCAAGTTTGAGGGTTCCTTCGTAAAGGCTTCGGCCGATTATTGCTGCTGCCGCACCCAATTCGGCCACCTTTTTAATATCTTCGATAGTGGTAACGCCACCTGATGCAACAACAGGGACAGCGACCGCTTCGACAAGGGCTTTGGTTCTTTCGAGGTTCGGGCCTGTCATCATGCCGTCTTTGGTAATATCGGTATAAATTATTGCCGCAAGAGGTAATTTCGCCGCTTTGGTTGCGAATTCCAAAAGAGATTCGGAGCTATCTTCGAGCCAGCCCTCGGTGGATACTCGTGAGCCGCGAGAATCGAGCCCGAGCACGATTTTGCCGCTGAACTTCTCCGCCATTAGGCTAAACCATTCGAAATCGCCGACCGCTTTCGTACCGATGATTGCACGCTCGACTCCTATATCGAATAATTGCCGGATCGATGTTTCGTCGCGCAGACCGCCGCCGACCTCTATTTTCAATATGCCTGATTTAGCTATTGCGGCAATAGATTCGGTATTAACAGGCTTGCCGGCCTTGGCGCCTTCAAGATCCACGATATGCAGCCATTTCGCCCCTTCGGCGATAAAGGCCTCGGCCTGTTTAACCGGATTGCTCTCGTAATTTATCCGGTGGTCATATTGGCCCTGGATCAGCCTGACACATTGTCCCTCGATTAAATCGATTGCCGGTATAATATACATCAATAAATCTCCATGAGTTTAACAAACAGAAAAGGTGATTATATCGTACTCTCAAGCTAATTTCAATATCAATATGTCACAGCCTGGTCACATAGCAAAAAAACTAATCAACAAGCGGCCGGTTTTTTTCTACAGTAAAATAAACGAAGTGTCTGGCCGATTCGGTCTGACTTTTATGCCTCTTCGGACGCTGAGATTTTATCTGTTCTATGCGTTGTTGGTCCGTTTCCTCACCGGCTTTTGTAAGATATAATCTTTTGCCGCTGTCACCTTCGCCCTGCTCGATATACATATATGCCGCTTTTGGATTTGACCCGAGATTCGAGAAACTCGTCCGGTCAAGCATACTAAAAGCGACCTTGTTCTCGTCGATTACATAAGGCCTGGAATAAACAGCAAGATCAACATTGCCATCGGAATCGCTCGTAGCCAGTATGCCTGTTCCTTTTATAGTCTCGAAATATTCGGCCAAGCTCATAATCATCTCCCTGAACTTAATACTGCAATTAAAGCATCTTTAACCTGCGGATATCTGAACCGGAATCCGGCATCCAGCAATTTATCCGGCAAAGCTCTTTGCCCGGACAGGAGTATTTCATCGGCCATTTCGCCGAGAGCCTTTCGCAGGATGAAACCCGGCACAAACAACAAGGAAGGCCGATGTAAAATCCTGCCCAAAGTTTTACAGAATATTTTCATCGTCACCGGCTCCGGGGCCGTTAGA
>CAZFOQ010000096.1:0-16411 GCA_964520535.1 uncultured Pirellulales bacterium
GCCCCAGTACTCCAACTAATTCTGCTTTTGCCTGTGTGCTGATTTTGTTGTCCATTGTAGGCCTCCAGTTTTTGGTAACATTCTAATGAGGCAACAACGGAAATTCGGTAACAAAATCTATGAGTCAATGCGGAGAGAATTTATAATTGACGTTAGTCACCGCCCTGTTTTTTATTGTCATTCCGGCAGAAAAAGCTACAATGAATAGATAAAAAATCTATTGCGCTTATGGAAAGGGAGATAGCTATGAATGCGAGAATGCATTTGGTTACATTAATTAGGTGTTTGGTTGTCGGTTCAGCGGTGTGCGCAAGTAACGTAGCAAATAATAATGCCAGTACACCGACAATCACAATTACTAAGCTGAATATAAATGACACAAAACTCGAATTATGCTATGAGATAAAAAACAATTCACAACAGGAGATTTGGATATGTGATAGCGTTTCTGAGGAATATAATTTCGAAGTCTTTCTGGACGAAGATGGTCAAACTCTTATTGTAAGGAAACGTTTGGAAGTCCCGACACCGATCAGTTAGGTAGCTAATCCTATTGGTAAATATAACCGTTTACGCACAGGGGATAAAATTAGTCATTCGCTATTGTTGCCCCTACCCGTTCGGTATCTTGGCGTATATAAGGGCATGGAGAGGAAAAAAGATATCATATATGCCACTCGTATAGCTATCGAGATCGGTTATTATATTGGGAATCTGCCCGAAAAGTTTTTTGATACGTTGAATGACAACGAAGAGTTATTTATGTTTATAACAAGCACGTTAGGATTCAATAAAATAAATGAACGGATAAGACAAAGAAATGAAGAGGTTTTGATCCCTTACTCATATCGGAGATTCAAGGGTGAGAAGGTCTTACGAACCCATATTGATAATATAAGTATTCCGTATACGGGTCAAGAAAATCGGTCGCAATACGACCCACCTGATTTAACCAACTGCACACGAGTAGAGATTCAATACGAACCTTCGATACTCGAATACTTCTATCCATATCAGAGCCAAAAAGATTTGCTTAATAATGAGGAGATTCAGTATCTACGATCTGAAAAAACTCATATTATAAAAGAGGCGAAAGACATTAAGGACTTGGCAAATGAGATAAAACAAACAAAACGAAGGCTATGTGCCGGGATTGTATCAGAGAAAAGCAGGATTTATGTGTTTGGATATCGTGGTAATAGGCGTGTAATATCATTTGTCGTATATGATGATATATCAATTGAAACTGAGCAAAAACAATTTATCAAGTATAATAGTAATCTACAAAACCTAAAGATGCATACGCCGCAGATACAAAAATTTGAATTAAGAATCCAGTGTGCAGGCAATATAAGAAACCTCTGGCACCGGATGCGTTTGTATGAGAAGGCAGTTAAAATCCAAATAAGTCACATAGAACCAATATTATTAAATATTAAGCGTGATGACCTAACAAGCTATGACCAAAGCAAGATTAATAAGATAAACAAGCTCCGTATAGAACATGAGAATACTCTTAAGAGATTACGTGTGTATAATGAATTTGCGGAAAAGCAAATGGAAGAATTAAATAGCAACCTCAAGTTTGTTTATCCCCTTCCCAAAGACTGGTGTGATGCCATGGAAATATTATACGATGATACGGATATGAAAATACATATTTGTCCCAGCGCAGGTGGAGGCAAATGTCATTATGCGATGAATCCGAATTGCCAGCCGAATTCTCCGGATGATATGGTTCTTTTATTTGAGACAAAAGCCGGACGGAACCAGCATGGCGGACCGGAACTGTTTACTTTCGACAACCACGAGCCCAAAGGCGGCTGTGTCTTACTCAACGACGGCACCGTCGAATTCATTCGCACAAAAGATGAGCTTAACCAGCTTGGATGGGAATAACAGAAAGGGAAAAAAGAAGACCAGAAAAGCCGAGAAGATAGTAACCGAGCAGAGATTCAGAAACTCATATGACTTAAAGATGTACGTTACTTTTTGCTGTATCGTTTGTAATCGATTCCCAAATCCTTGACCTTGTATCCTATTATTCTGGCGGTTGTCCCCAAATCGCGGGCTGTTGAAGCAAGATTGCCGTTGCAGCGTTTCAGTGCATCGACGATGATGTCACGTTCGAATAAGTTCACTCTCTCTTTGAGTGAGCCTGTCCCGATAGTATCGGAAGCATCGGAGGTCTGCAGGGTTGGAGGTAAATGATGGCCGTGTATCACGCCATCCGTGCTCAGCAGGACCGCCCTTTCGATACAGTTTTCCAGCTCCCGTACGTTGCCGGGCCAGTGATATGCCACCATCATATTAATGGCCGGCGTGCTAATCCGCCGAACATCCTTTTTCATCTTCTTCGAGTATTGTTCGACGAAAAAATCCGCCAATAGCAGTATATCATCTTTCCGATCGCGCAAAGGCGGCAGGAAAATCGGAAAGACATTGATCCGATAGTAAAGATCCTGGCGAAAAGTCTCGTTATTTACGGCTTTTTCCAGGTCGCGATTAGTAGCTGCTACAATCCTGGCGCTGGTTCTCAAAGTGCGGTTGCTT
This sequence comes from uncultured Pirellulales bacterium, assembly GCA_964520535.1. Classification (GTDB taxonomy): domain Bacteria; phylum Planctomycetota; class Phycisphaerae; order Sedimentisphaerales; family Anaerobacaceae; genus JAFGPS01. The sequence goes on from CAZFOQ010000096.1 coordinate 2,554, forward strand.
CCGACTCTCTCAAATTGCCGCTCCTGAAGCACCCGCAATAGTTTGACCTGAGTGACGGGTGAGAAATCTCCTATTTCATCGAGAAATAAAGTGCCTCCATCGGATTCTTCTATACGTCCTTTACGGCTTTGTATCGCACCTGTAAAGGCACCCTTTTCATGGCCGAATAGTTCGCTTTCGAGCAGGTTCTCGTTCAAAGCGGCACAGTTTACTTTAACAAAGGGTCCTTCGCTTCTCGGACTGGAGTAATGAATCGCATGAGCGACTAATTCCTTGCCGGTGCCGGATTCGCCCCGGATAAGGACCGTTGTATCTCCGCCGGTGACCTGGTGGATCTGATGATAGACATCACGCATCGCCCCGGAATTGCCGATGATATTTTCTGGGCGGAAACGATCTTCGAGTTCGTGCCGCAGACGCAAATTCTCATCTTCTAATTCCTGGCGGCGAAGCACCGCTTCCTGGCGGGACTTGACGTCGTTGGCAATCATGCTTGCAACGATGCTCAGAACCCGCTTGTCTTCGTCCAGCGGTCTTGCGGAATCAAAAATTCTATCCACAGAAATTGTCCCGATGACTTTTCGCCCGATCGAAATGGGCACGCAAATAAAACTGATTTCTTCTTTGGCGGATTCCCAGCGCTCGAACCGGTTGAGAAATAACGGCTCTTTTGACACTTTCGGTACAACCATCGCCTTGCCGGATTCGATGACTTTGCCGGTAATCCCTTCGCCCATCCGGTATCGAACCTTACGGCTCTGTTCCAGTGATATATTATGAGCCACTTCTATTTTTATCTCGGAGCTATCCGGAGCCAATAGTGTCACCGTACCTCTGTTCAAGCCAAGCTCGCTGTCGAGTGTATCCAGGACTTCTGCAAGAGTCTGTTTTTGCTGACCACCCGCAGCAAGAATCTGGCTAATTCGGTAAAGGGTCTCCAGTTCACGCACATGGCGAGTAGGCTCTGCCGACCGGTTATCCAAATCAGTACGTTTTTTTGCCATACCTTCTTACTCCTTGTTTGTTCTATCTCAAAATTATGTGACATAATTGTATCATAGAAATTCATTTGTTACAGATGTGTAGTTCGTTTTTTGAATTTCTTTTTAGCTATCAAGCTGTTTCATCCCTTCGTTAATAATCTCTTGATGATTCTAAGTAAAAATATATGTTTTTGCACTATAAATATGGCAATCTTAGGCCTTGATTTCCATACATATATGTCTTTTCTTTGTATTTATAGAACATAATTGTTACAAAACCCAAAACTGCTGATATGACTACGGGGATATAAGCTTTTGCTATATAGGTAGTTATAGAAATGTCATGTCTTTTGGCACATTGCTTGCTAAAGGTAGAAGGTAGTTGTTATTTTTATTACCAAATATTTAAGAAAGGAAACGAGTAATGAAGTGGCAAAACTTAATGATTTATTTCCTATTTGTGCTAATTGTGTCAACGACTACAGTGTTTGCTGAAGAAGGCAATTTGGAGTTTGAGTTTACCAGTGATTTCAACGGAAAATATATCTGGCGGGGGCAGAATCTGGATGATGATCCTGTGTTACAGCCCGGTTTAAGCGCCAGTTACAAAGGGCTGACAGCAGCAATATGGGGTAATCTCGAGCTTACGAATATCAATGGTAACAGCGGCGATTTCTCCGAAGTTGATTATTCGCTTGATTATTCGGCTACTGTTCCCGGATCAGAAGACCTCGGATTCTCTATTGGAACAATGTACTACGACTTCCCGGGAACTACGGTTCCGGGAACAACGGAACTTTACTGGGGATTTAGTTTGAGTGCTCCTTTAAGTCCATCTGTGACTTTCTACCATGATATTGATGAGGCGGATGGTTTATATGTCTCATTAGGACTGGGGCACAGTGTGGAGAAGATTCTTGAGCTTGGGCCGGAGGTCCCGGTTGGTATGGAAATAGGTGCCAGTTTTGGGTGGGGCGATAACTCATATAATAAATACTATTGGGGGCTCAGCGACAGCAGTGCTAATGATTTAACGTTGTCAGCTGCTTTCCCGTTTGAGATTGGGGGCTGGACGGTCAATCCCAGTTTTAATTATGTAACGTTAGTCAGTAGCGATATTAAAAAAACCAATGCCTATGGAACAGATGATGACTTGTTCTTCGTCGGCATCGGTTTCGCGAAAGGTTTTTAATAAAAGGGATATGATGCAATGAACAGAAAAAAATGTTTCATAATCGGTGTTGTGCTTTTAGCGGAAATAATTTTGTGTGGCTCAAGCTTATCTGCTGAAACTAAAACTCCGGTACGGAGGCATATTCCGGTTTCCAGATATTCACGACAACCTAACAAACAAATATTAGCGTTCGGAGAAAAAAATGAAACTCATAATTGCATATGTTCAGCCGCATAAGCTTCAGGATGTCAAAAGATCGCTGTATAAAAATGAAGTCTATAAAATCTCGGTCACAAATGCACTCGGATGCGGGGCACAGAAGGGATACCACGAGAGTTATCGAGGTGTCGATTTCGAGGTGAACCTGCTCAAGAAGGTCAGACTTGAGATAGCAGTCAATGAAGACTTTGTTGATAAGACAGTCAAAGCGATCATTGAAGGCGCCAGAAGCAGAGAAATTGGAGACGGCAAAATCTTTGTTGTGGGCTTGGGCGAATGTGTACGAATTCGTACAGGTGAACTCGGTTCCGAGGCAATAGGATAGTATCTGTGCCAAGCCATTACTTCGTTGTGCCCATTGGGGCTAAGGGCAGGCTCTTAAGAGTGCTACTGAACCTACCCTGACTATATATAAAAAAGGACAATAATGTAGTATATATTATAAATGCGACAAATATGTAGCATGATATAATTAGGCCATTAATTTTATTAATCTTATAAATCTATATATTACAGTATCTTATAGAATATTTGGATTTCAAATAAAACTTGGCACATAGATTGCAAATTAATGAATTAGCTTTTTTTGCTGTTTAAAAAAGACTGAAGGAAAGAAAAGAAACGGATTCAGAGGTTAGTCCCGATTGGAGACGTGAAAGTAATGGTAAAAAGACAAGGTGCATTTATAAGTCTGAGCAAACTCAGTATCGTGATACTCGTGGGGATATTGCTCTCCAGCAATGCCCAAGCCAACGAGGAAGCAGTCAGTATCGAGCAGTTGAAACAAGGGCTTGATACAGTTTGGGTTCTGATAGGAGCATTCCTGGTGTTCTTTATGCAGGCCGGTTTTGGTATGGTCGAGGCCGGATTCATCAGGGCAAAGAACACCTGCAATATTTTGACAAAGAACTTCCTTGATTTTTGCATGGCATCATTGGGTTTCTTTTTAATAGGCTACGGCATAATGTTCGGTGAGGGAAATGGATTTTTCGGTTTGAAAGGTTGGTGTTTATTTGGCCTTGAACCGATAGCGAACGGTATTCCATTATATGCCTTCTGGTTGTTCCAGGCGGCTTTCTGTGGTGCCGCGGCGACAATTGTTGCCGGTGGAATGGCTGAGCGAATGAAGTTTATCGGTTATCTTATTTATTCGTTCTTGATATCGGCATTAATTTATCCAATAGTTGGCCACTGGATTTGGGGGGGCGGCTGGCTATCTACTAATTTGGGATTTGCCGATTTTGCCGGCTCGACAGTTGTCCATACCGTTGGCGGATTTGCGGCTTTGACCGGAACTATTATCTTGAAACCTCGTGAAGGCAAATATAATATTGACGGCAAAGCCAACGTTTTAGCAGGCCATAGTATTCCACTCGCTTCTCTGGGAGTGTTCATACTCTGGTTCGGATGGTTCGGATTCAATGCCGGCTCGACACTTGGTGTCAATGACGGTTCGACGATAGGACTTGTGGCGCTCAATACAAATATTGCCGCAGCTTTAGGGGGAATTGTGGCAATGATCACAGTATGGAAGCGGTTCGGCAAGCCGGACCTCTCAATGGCAATGAACGGAGCCCTGGCAGGACTTGTCGCCGTAACAGCACCGTGTGCATATGTTGAACCGTGGGCGGCATTGTTAATCGGTGCGGTTGCAGGTTATCTGGTTGTAAGAGGTGTCGAACTGCTCGATAAGCTCCAGATAGACGATCCTGTCGGGGCTTTCCCAGTTCACGGAATCTGTGGAGTCTGGGGAACATTGAGCGTTGGCATCTTTGGAAAAGCAAGTTTGGGACTGTTAAATAACGGGATTCTCTACGGCGGAAATCCCAAACAGCTTGGGGCACAGATGGTCGGAAGTGTTTGCACTATAGCGTTTGTGGTTGTAAGTATGGGAATCGTATTCAAGTTGATTGATAAAACCGTCGGCCTGCGAGTCAGCAGGGAGGAAGAACTCCGAGGCCTTGACATCGGCGAGCATGGGATGGAAGCTTATGGAGATTTCCAGATCTTTTGTACAAGCTGAGGTTTCTGCAAAGTTAGGAATGGAAAAATGAAATTAATCGTTGCTTACATTCAGCCGCACAAATTAAAAGATGTCAAACAAGCCCTTTATAAAGCCGAGGTGCATAAGATGTCTGTAACAAATGCCCTTGGATGTGGTGAGCAGCTTGGTTATGAAGAGAGTTATAGAGGCATCAAGTTCGGAGTGGATCTGCTGAAGAAAGTCAGGCTTGAGATCGCAGTCAATGAGGATTTTGTCCAGAAAACAATCGCTGCGATTATTGAAGGAGCAAAGACCGGCCAGATCGGTGATGGGAAGATTTTCACGCTGGATTTGGAAGAATGTATTCGTATTAGGACCGGCGAGAAGGGTAAATTAGCTATCGGATAACAGTTGCCGGTAGGACTGAAACTAAATATAAGAACGAAAACATAAGAAAGAGTTTTAACGAGCAGTTTAATTTCTGTTTATGAAAGGAAGTAAAAAATGACACCAAAAGAGTTTTTGGAATTCGCAAAGAAAAAAAATGCGAAAATGGTCGACCTGAAGTTTGTCGACCTTCTGGGTACCTGGCAGCACTGTTCATACCCGCTCGAGTTGTTTGATGAAAGTGTTTTCGAGGAAGGTTTGGGCTTTGACGGTTCGAGTATTCGCGGCTGGCAGGATATCCACATGTCTGATATGCTTGCAGTACCTGATCCGGCTACGGGGGTGATTGATCCGTTTTTCAAGGAGCCGACCGTAAGTGTGATCGCAAAAATTGTTGATCCTGTAACAAAAGAAGACTACACGCGTGATCCACGTCACGTTGCCCGCAAGGGTGCGGCATATCTCAAAGAGACGGGTATTGCTGATACGTGTTTTATTGGGCCGGAACCTGAATTCTTTATTTTCGATGAAGTGCGATACGAGCAGAATCAGCACCGTGGTATGTATCAAATTGACTCGGTGGAAGGAGCGTGGAACACCGCTCGGTTCGAGGAGCCGAACCTGGGATATAAGCCGAGCTTTAAGGGTGGATACTTCCCGGTAAGTCCGACCGATACTTACCACGACCTTCGAAGCGAGATGGTCTACGAAATGCAGAAAATCGGCATCAAGATTGAGGCTCATCACCACGAAGTGGCTACCGCAGGTCAGGCTGAGATAGACATGAAGTTTGATGAGTTGACGAAGATGTGCGACCAGTTCATGTGGTACAAGTATATTATTAAGAACGTGGCAAAGCGTAACAGCAAGACGGTGACATTCATGCCGAAGCCGGTTTTTGATGATAACGGCAGCGGGATGCACTCGCACTTTTCGCTGTGGAAGGGCGGCAAGCCGCTGTTTGCAGGCGATAAATATGCGGGCTTAAGCGAACTCGGACTGTACTGTGCGGGCGGGATACTAAAGCACGCACCTGCGATACTGGCCTTTGCGGCGCCAACTACGAATTCTTACCGCCGGCTGGTACCGGGGTTTGAAGCGCCGGTGAATCTTGTTATGAGCGCCCGTAATCGTTCGGCTGGTGTTCGGATTCCGATGTATTCTCCGAGTCCAAAAGCCAAGCGTCTTGAGTTCCGCTGCCCCGACCCGACAGCCAATGGATATCTGGCATGGACAGCGATGTTGATGGCGGCGATTGATGGTGTCAAGAACAAAATCGATCCGGGCAAACCGTTGGATTTGGATATTTATGAGCTCAGTGCAGAAGAGCTTGCTAAATATAGGCATACACCCGGTTCGCTGGAAGAGGCGGTTGAGGCACTTGAGGCCGATTATAAGTTTCTGACCGAAGGCGGAGTGTTTACGGATGATTTGGTTCAGACATGGATTAAATGGAAGCGCGAGGAGGAAATTAAGCCCATGCACCTGCGTCCACATCCGCATGAGTTCCATCTGTACTATGACTCTTGATGAATTATAAATTGAGAATTCATGATTTGTTCTCAATTCTCTCACAAATAGCTCCGGATAATGATTAAGGCTTGCTCGCGACTGCCCGGTTAGGCCAAGGGTAGTGAACACGAGCAAGCCTTTTCCTGCAATGGAACTTTTTTACATTGGTCATTCGTATCGGTGAACGCAAATGTTATATAGCAAAATTAAATACAGGCTGAGGTGAATATTTAAATCAATTGTTATTAGCAATACTATTGCTTCTATGATGTTTGCTAATAGTTGATATAAGATAAATCTGTCTATCATATATAGGAAATTAGCGTATATTATACAGGCTTTTTAAGATAAATGAGGTTTTGAGAGAGTGCTTGTATTGCTCGATGGCAGCAGAGATAACTCTGGAAACTAAAATGATGAGCTAACGAAGGTAATGGAATTACAACTGAGAAATCAAGGTTTATATGAGGCCAGGCGTGAGCATGACGCCTGTGGCATTGGTGCAGTTGTAAATATCTCAGGCGAACGGCAGCATACAATTATTGAGTACGGCAAACAGATTCTGATCAATCTACACCATCGTGGGGCGGCCGGAGCCGATGAGACCACCGGAGATGGGGCGGGAATTCTCTTCCAGATTCCACATGAGTTTTTTCATGCCGAATCAGGAGAGCTGGGATTTTTGTTACCTGAGATCTCGAATTACGGCGTTGGTATGGTTTTCGGCTCCAAAGTTAAAAAAATCAGGGAGCGATGCGACGAAATACTTGAAGCTGCAATAGGTTATTATGGCATGAAAGTGCTCGGGTGGCGAGATGTGCCAACTTCAAGCGATTGCCTTGGTCAAATAGCCTTGGAAGCTGAACCGACTATCAGGCAGATTTTTGTGGATGGGATTGGTTTTCAGGATGAAGTTTTGGAACGGCGTCTGTATCAGGCTCGCAGACGGGCTGAAAAACTGGTCAGAGAGAAGTTTGGCGATGAAGGTCAGGATTTTTATATAACATCCCTTTCTTGCAGGACAATTTGCTACAAGGGCATGTTTATGGCCCGGCAGTTGTTTGAGTATTATCCCGACCTTGCAGATGAGCGTGTTGTATCGGCACTTGCAATTGTGCATCAGCGTTATAGCACGAACACGTTTCCGAATTGGCGTCTTGCCCAGCCGTTTCGTTGTATTGCCCACAATGGTGAGATAAATACACTTAGTGGCAATCGGAACTGGATGCGGGCCCAGGAGACGAAAATGGTTAGTGAGGTTTTCGGTGATGATCTCGGTGGCCTGTTGCCGATTCTGACACCTGAAATGAGTGACTCTGCATGCTTCGACAGCACTCTTGAACTTCTGGTTCGCTCAGGCAGAAGCATGCCGCATTCGATGATGATGATGATACCGGAGGCTTTTGGACCAAAGTATCATATCAGCACAGACAAACGTGCTTTTTATGAATACCATGCATCGATCATGGAGCCATGGGACGGACCTGCGGCGATGGTGTTCACTGATGGGCGGCTTATAGGCGGGACGCTTGACCGTAATGGTTTAAGACCCTGCAGGTATTTGGTCACGACCGATGGGCTGGCAGTGATTGCCAGCGAAGCTGGAGTGGTGGAATTTCCACCTGAGAAGATCCGTAAAAAAGGACGGCTCAGGCCTGGACATATGTTTTTGGTTGATACAGGACAGGGGCGGGAAGTCTCAGACAATGAAATTAAAGGCAAGATCGCAAGGCAAAAGCCCTATCGCAGGTGGCTTGATGAAAACAGAATCGAGCTTCGTGGTTTGTTTGATACACCTAAACTTGTTGAAAGTGACCCGCGAACGATAGCTCAAAGGATGCGGGCGTTTGGATATACCCGTGAAGAGCTGAAGATGATTTTAATTCCGATGGCTGTTCACGGCCAGGAACCGGTCGGTTCGATGGGCAATGACACACCACTGGCGGTCCTGTCTGACAAGACCAGGTTATTGTACAATTATTTCAAACAGCTATTCGCTCAGGTAACAAATCCTGCCATTGATCCGCTGCGTGAGGGTTTGGTGATGAGCCTCATGGGATTTACGGGCAAGAAGCTGAATTTATTAGCTGAGACACCTGAGCATTGTAAACGGCTGAAATTGCCGCATCCGATTTTGACCAATGAAGATATTGAGCGATTGCGTTCTGTTAGTCGAGATGATTTCGAGGTTTCAACAGTACAGGCTCTTTTTGATGCCGATACTTCTGATGCCGGGGAAAGTCTTCGTCTCGCTTTGGAATCACTAATTGACGCCTCGGAGCAGGCAATCAGGGCAGGTGCGTCGTTGATAGTGATTAGCGACCGTGGACTTACCGAAAAAAAAGTACCGATTCCGTCTCTGTTGGCCACGGCAGCCGTTCATCACGGTTTGCTCAATCGTGGACTTCGTAGTGAAGCGGGACTCATCATCGAAAGTGGTGAGCCGAGAGAAGTGATGCATTTTTGCCTTTTATGTGGCTATGGTGCTAATGCCATCAATCCGTATTTGGTTTTTGAATCACTTGATGAGTTGCACCGACAAGGTGTACTGCCTGCGAAGACCGAACCAATTCAGATAGCGGATAACTATATTGCTGCAATCAAAAAGGGCATCCTGAAAACGATGAGCAAGATGGGCATTTCGACACTACGTAGCTATGCCGGTGCACAGTTATTCGAAATCATCGGATTGAACAGCTCTGTCGTGGACGAGTATTTTGCAGGCACAAGTTCACGGATTGCCGGTATAGGCTTGAAAGAAATATCGCAGGAAGCGCTTGCTCGCCATCAATTAGCGTTTGAGCAGCGCCCCGCCGGGGCACTTGAGCTGGATTTTGGTGGGGAATATCATTTCAGGCACACAGGCGAGCGGCATCTCTGGAATCCGGCGACAGTTTCACGATTGCAACATGCGGCAAGATTTGATGACGCAGATGCATATAATGATTACGCTCAGGCGGTCAATGAGCAGTCGCGGCACCTGTGCACTTTGCGCGGTTTGTTTGAATTCATTCCCGGCAAAGCAGTCTCTCTTGAAGAAGTTGAGCCTGCAAGCGAGATTATCAGGAGGTTCTGCACCGGCGCAATGAGTCATGGTTCTATCAGCAAAGAGGCGCATGAATGTATGGCGATTGCGATGAATCGCCTGGGTGCAATGAGTAACACAGGTGAAGGTGGTGAGGATCCGTCCCGGTATGTCCCGGAGCCCAACGGCGATTCGAAGAACTGTGCTATCAAACAGGTGGCCAGTGCCCGATTCGGCGTTACCGCATACTACCTTGCAAACGCAAAGGAACTGCAGATTAAAATTGCCCAGGGTGCGAAACCCGGCGAAGGCGGACAATTGCCTGGACACAAGGTCACAGAAGAAATCGCCATGATGAGGTATTCAACTCCCGGCGTGACACTCATATCACCGCCGCCTCATCATGATATATATTCCATCGAGGATTTGGCCCAGCTTATCTACGACCTTAAATGCAGTAATCCCGGCGTGAAAGTATCGGTCAAACTTGTAGCTGAAGTTGGTGTCGGGACGATTGCCGCCGGTGTTGCCAAAGGTAATGCCGACGAGGTACTTATCAGCGGCCATGATGGTGGTACCGGAGCGAGCCCACTTTCATCGATTAAACACGCCGGTTGTCCCTGGGAGCTCGGCCTGGCTGAGACACAACAAGTCCTTGTAATGAACGGCCTGCGGGACAGAATAAGGGTTCAGGCTGACGGTCAGTTAAAGACCGGTAGAGACGTTGTTGTTGCGGCATTGCTTGGAGCCGAACAGTTCGGATTTGGAACTGCTGCCCTGGTGACACTTGGATGTACATTATTGCGGAAGTGCCATGAAGGTGCCTGTGCGTTTGGAATTGCCACGCAGGACCCGGAACTCAGGGCGCGATTCGCAGGCAAGCCGGAATATATTGAAAGATTCATGTACTTTATTGCCGCAGAAGTACGTCAGATCATGGCGCAGCTCGGCTTTAGAAAATTTGAAGATATGATAGGCAGGGTAGAGCATCTGAGTGTCCACAAAGCGATTGACCATTGGAAGGCTAAGGGCCTGGATTTCTCTGCGATTTTCTATCGACCGGATATTTCCGATGGCAGGGCGATACATCTGAGCTCTCAGCAGCCGGTTAAGATAGACGACCATATTGACTGGCAGATTTTGGAAAAAGCAAAAGCCGCTATTGAGCAGAAAAAAAGTGTTTCCATTAAAATGCCGATTCGCAATACAAACCGAACGGTAGGTGCGATTCTGAGTAATCGCATCGTGAAAAAGCATGGATCGCAAGGATTGCCGGATGGCACTATCGAGATTGTTTTTCATGGTTCCGCAGGGCAAAGCTTTGGTGCTTTTCTTGTCCCCGGCGTAACACTAAAACTTATCGGCGAAAGTAATGACTATCTGGGCAAAGGGCTTTCCGGCGGGCGAATTATTGTCAAGACGCCGGAGAACTCGCACTTCATGGCACATGAGAATATTATTGTTGGTAATACACTGCTTTACGGTGCTACATCCGGTGAAGCGTTTATTAACGGCGTGGCGGGTGAGCGTTTTGCGGTTCGCAACAGCGGGGCGATAGCTGTCGTTGAAGGCGTCGGTGACCATTGCTGTGAGTATATGACAGGCGGAACGATTGTCGTGCTTGGCCAGACAGGCTGTAATTTTGCCGCGGGTATGAGCGGTGGCGTTGCGTATGTCCTTGATGAAATGCAGTTATTCGACACCCTGTGCAATCTTGACATGGTGGAACTGGAAAGTGTCTGGAAAGAAGAAGATAAACGCCTGCTGCAAAACTTAATCGAGCGACATTTGAAATTTACCGGCAGCTTGCGAGCACAGAGTATTCTGGATGTTTGGGCGGATGTGGTAGGTAAATTTGTCAAAGTTGTTCCAATAGATTATCGCAAGGCACTGGAGAAGATGCGTGCAGCCGAACAGCGTGACACGGATACAACGCCTGCAACTGAGGAGGTTTTTTATGGCTGAGCCGAAAGCTTTCTTAAATTATAAACGTCAGCCTGTCGGGTATCGCCCGATCGAAGAACGGATTCGTGACTACAGGGAACTGGAATTGCCGCTGACCCCGGACCAAATCCATCAGCAGGCAAAAAGATGTATGGATTGCGGCATTCCGTTCTGCCACGGCTCTGGTTGTCCGCTGCAAAACTCCATTCCCGACTTCAATGAGTTGGTATATCAGGGCCGTTGGGAGCAGGCTTGCCGGATGCTTCATTGGACGAATAATTTTCCTGAGATCACCGGCCGTCTTTGTCCGGCTCCGTGCGAGACGGCCTGTACGCTCGGGATCAGCGATGAGCCTGTCCTTATCAGACATATCGAGTACCAGATTGTTGAAAAAGGTTTTGAACAGGGCTGGATTAAGCCTATGCCGCCTGCTCAAAAAACCGGCAAACGTGTTGCTGTCGTAGGTTCCGGTCCCGCAGGTCTGGCTGCTGCACAACAACTGGCACGGGCAGGACACGATGTGGTTGTCTTTGAAAAGGACGAGCGGGTCGGCGGATTGTTGCGTTACGGCGTCCCGGATTTCAAGATGGAAAAACATATAATCGACCGGAGATTGGACCAGCTTCGGGCCGAAGGAATTCAGTTTCAAACGGGTGTCAGTGTTGGGGAGGATCTTTCCGCACGCTATTTGCAAAAGATGTTCGATTGTATCTGCCTGACGATGGGTGCGGGCCAGCCTCGCGACCTTAATATTCCCGGAAGGGGGTATGAAAACATTCTGTTTGCGATGGATTACCTGACGGACCAGAACAAAATTATTGCTTCCGAGCCATTTGACGATCGGGAATTTATTACAGCTAAAGATAAAGTCGTAGTCGTTATAGGTGGCGGAGACACAGGCAGCGATTGCGTGGGGACCGCGCGTCGGCAGGGGGCCAAAAAAATATATCAACTGGAAATTTTACCGAAACCGCCTGAGTCTCGCCCGGTGGATACTCCCTGGCCTATGTGGCCGCGTGTTATGAGAACTTCTTCCTCGCATGAAGAAGGCTGCGAAAGGCGGTGGTCTGCCGGCACAAAAGAGTTTACCGGCGGGGCTGGAATCACTGCTGAAAAATTACACGGCTGCGAAGTCGAATGGATCAAAAAGAAGGGCGACTGGAAAATTAAAGAGATACCCGGTACAGATTTCGTCCTCGATGTGGACTTAGTAATACTGGCAACCGGTTTTGTTCACGTCGTCCATGAAGGTCTGGTCAAGGATATGGGTTTGAAACTCGATGGCAATGGCAATGTCGCTGTTGATAATTACCGGACGAGCGATCCGCAGGTTTTCGCCGCCGGCGATACCGTTCGCGGCCCGTCACTGGTTGTCCATGCGATTGATACCGGCCGACAGGCTGCGGCGGCTATCGACCAGTGGCTACGAAAAAATGGTTAACTGACGGTATAGATGGCCTGATAATGTTGTGTGGTTTCAAAAGATGTTGGAAATAAAAAGGTCTCCGACCTTCTATACAACAGTAAGAGCAATAAACAATCCAACGATAAGGGTAATCCAACCTGCGAATTCAATTATCAAACGAGTCATTTTTTTCCCTTTTAATGTTCCATCTGATAATGTCGGTCTATAGGAATATTTTTCTTTAGTCAATAGATAGATTTAGTCCGGAATTACCTGCAATTTTTGATTCCCATGATTAGTCCCAGGACCCGTGCCGGGGGTGTTCCGGCAGTTTTACAAACCGCGTTTTGCCGTGTATTATCGGGCCCCTGATTGAGCTTTGCCGTGCCTATTGTTAACTTTTCAAAGAATCCTTGTTTTCAGCATTGAAAGCACAAGTTCATTATTTTTTTGACCCCCAGAACCAGTCTGGGGGCTAAACCGAAATTGGCTTCGTTTTGGCTTTGAATTGGCTTTGTTTTTGTGCCAATCCTTGATAACATAGAGAGAGTTATTACAAGGAATCTCCTGAAATAGTGTGTGCTTATTTCCTTATTAGACAGCCACTTATACATTTTTTTATCTCCCGTCTTCTGTCTCCTGTCTTCTGATTTCTGCCGTTAAAATTGGCTTTGTTTTGCAAAAAAAGGGTCGATTTGTAGAATACTTTCGACATTTGTCGAATCGCCGATTAAGAGGATTAGCGAATTGGCGAATAAGTTAATTGGCCGACTAAAGCTTCTAATCATCAATCTCCTACCTAAAACATTAATAAGAATAATTCTCTAATTCTCTAATGAACTAATCCGCTTTTTCTTTGACTTGCTATCCGCTACCCCCTAACTCCTATACCCTGGTTCGCATTATACCCAAAACCGGCCAAAAAGCAAGTAAAATCCGCACTTTTACAGTAAATTGTCCTTTACTCGCGACTCGATTCTTGATACTGGATGCTCGATTTTGTCATGTTGAAGAAGTGAAGCATCCGGCCAACGAATCGTAAAATTCCCTTGAGTTGATCAGAGATTAGAGATTGAGCTTAATTCGCCAATTCTCAAATTAACCAATTCACTTTTGTTATCAATAATCGTTCTTCAAGAATCGCCTTTTATTTTGTGGATTGTGGTTTGTATGACATTGTCCCGAACGTAGTTGGAGGTTTGAATGGCCACTCCAGTTCTCATAG
>CAZFOQ010000097.1:0-16352 GCA_964520535.1 uncultured Pirellulales bacterium
TCGAGCGCAGCAAAGCGGAGTCGAGAAATCTGTTTTGAATAGATTTCTCCACTTCAGGCCACTTTGTGGCCCTCCGGTCGAAATGACAAAGGCGCAAATCTTAATCACGATTGGCATAAGTGCCCTAATAAAATATAAGAAACACATCTGAAATAAAAAATGAGGTAAACGGATTTTTCAGATATTCCATGAGCTTAGTTTCTCTTGAAATTTGATAGAAACAGCGAAATCACCTAACAATGGGGCGAAGAAATAACCAGTATTGAGCGAAGCAAATAGTCCGAACCGGAAAGTTATCAATTCGCCTAAAAAGGCAGCACTCCTCTTTCCTGTGTCTGCCTTGAGGAGAGTACCACTTTTCTTTGAGAACTTTCTACTGAGGCCACTTTCCATCAGGCATATCTCGTAATACCAGCCTGTTCGGATCAATAACCACATAGTTAATAGTTTCCCGCCGCCAGGTATATGTGACATGGACAAGGCCGTCAGATGCGAGTATCGCAGCCGGATAGGCACCATAGGCTTTTTTCCCGTCGATAGTAATCTCGTCCTCCAGTTTCAGTGCCGCTTTCCAGTTCTTACCGTCGGTCGAGACTGCAACGTTAAGTTTGTCACGTCCTTTTATGGAGTGGTTATATACAAGCAACTGCCGCCCATCTGACAGAGTGACAGCATCGATGCCGGCACTCGGATTGGGTAGGATCGACGGTACCAGGGGGCTCCATGTTAAACCTGAGTCATCGGACCAAGACTGGCGCAGGATTCCGCGACTGCGGCAAAGAATCTGAATCTTGCCATCCGGATAAGTAAGGATGGTCGGTTGGATAGCGTCAAATTCCTTCCCGTCGTTGAGTGCTTCCGTTCTGTTCCATGTCTTGCCGAGATCCGTCGTAAATTCCATGTGCACCCGCCAGCCTTCGTTCTCAGTGCTCGAACCGCAAAGAAGTTTTCCGCCAGCGAGCATGACCGGCTTGGCCCTGACCGGTCCGATGATGCCCTCCGGCAGTCGCCGTGGCTCTGACCATGTTACGCCCTGGTCACTCGATATAGTTAGCATTCCCCACCAGCTATGTGGACGGGAACCGACCTTGTAAAACAACAGCAGAGGGCCGTTATCTGCTTGATATAGCACGGGATTCCAGCAAGGATAGCGTTTTTGCTTGTTCATGGAAAGCCAACTAAATTGTATGCCGTTGGCAACCTCGACCGGTGCCGACCAGTTATGTCCACCTTTTTCCTTTCTGCAGAGCCATATACCTACGTCTTCATGACCTTCCCTGGTCCCACCAAAAAAGGCCGCAACGAAGTAATCCTTCGTCTCGGCTATTGTTGATGCGTGACATGATTGAAACGGCGCATCCTCAAACATAAATTGTGCTTCGACAATACCTTTTTGCACCATCAGGTCCGAACGCAGGCTACTCTTGCCTTCATTTGCGAAATTTTGTGTGATTGGCATAAGTAATAAAACTCCGAAAACAAAGAATTTTGTTTTTAACTTCATCTGCTGCTTTCCTTTCATATTTGTTGAGATCATTTTCCTAATACTATAGACATTTTAATTCCGGCAGGGATTTTTCGGTAAACTTGATGATTTCGTTCATCATTAGGATGGACTGAGAAGGATATCTGCCAACGGCAGTCTCGGCCGAAAGCATCACGAAGTTGGTGCCGTCAATGATAGCATTGGCAATATCAGTGACTTCGGCACGTGTTGGCCTGCTGTGCTCGGTCATATGTTCCAGCATCTGTGTGGCTGTGATAACGAATTTTCCCGCAGCGTTACACTTCTTTATAATGCGCTTTTGGATTATGGGGACTTCCTGGATCGGCAGGGAAACGCCCATGTCACCACGTGCTATCATGATTCCATCTGCGGCGTCAATTATCGCATCAATGTTGTCTATTGCCTGTCTGTTCTCAATTTTTGCTACAATCTGACAGTTCGGCAAGCTTGGTTTTATCAGCTCAGCAGCTTCGTGAACATCATTTGCATTGCGTACAAATGATAATGAGACGTAATCAACTCCATGTTCTATGCCGAACTCGATATCTTTTCTGTCTTTTAAAGTCATACCAGCAAATTCAAGGTCGGCATCAGGGATATTTACACCCTTTCTTTCCTTAAGGATCCCGCCTTCAACTACGATTGCCTTAATGCTCTTTTCAGAGCTGCTCTTGACGTGCAGAATCAGATTGCCGTCATCGATATATATCAGTTGTCCCGGCAAGATTTTGCTCAAATCGCCTTTGTAATCGAATGGAATTCTTTTGGGCCCCTGTGCCTGCTTATCATTGGTCAGCCATACTACTGTCCTGTTTTTCAAAAGTCTGGTTTTGGGGCCTTCGAACCTTCCAATTCTGATTCGAAATCCTTCCAGGTCCTGCATGATTCTGATATGCCGTCTGTATTTATTATTTATCTGGCGGACAAGCTCAATACAGTCAAGATGATGCCGGTGACTGCCATGGGAGAAGTTCAACCGGACGACATCCAGGCCGGCCTCGAACATCTTCCGCAGGACAGTGTAGTTGCTGCTGGCAGGACCTAATGTGGCGATGATTTTTGTTCGGATCATTTTGTTATGTTCCTATTAAAAGGGCTGCACCTGATTCAATTCATTGTGGCAGATACGGCAAATTATCCTGTCCATGTCGGCGAGCTTCTTCACTCATTAATTTTATCAGCTCATTCCTGATATCTTTCGATAGATTTATTGGTTCATAGCTTTTTAGTAGTTTTTCCACTTCCCGATGGGCCCGCTGCCTGAGCGTTAATGCTCCTTGCTGTTCCCATCGGGACCTGTTGGCTCGGTCGATAACAGGACCGGGAAAATAGTGCTCTTTTTCGAGATGACTTCGTGTATGTTCGGAAATAAGCAAATGTTTTTCTTGAAGCAATTCCTGAAATATTCCCAGTGCCGGAAAGTCTTCTCTCGGTTCAATCCCGTCAATTAGACGAAATGCCATCCCGCAGATTTCATTATCGACAACGAGTTTTTCAAGTGACAGGCAGCTTTCGAAGTCGAGCATCCCCGGGCCGGAAATATTATTAATGCCGGATAGTGCCGCCAAGACGGCACCAATCCCGCTTTCCAGACCCGCCTGGGCGTCCAATTCTTTGGAATCACTCAAAGAAATGTATGCCTGGGTAGGCAGTTCGAGGTGCTTGCCGATTTCACTATAGGCACAATCTATCATCATGGTTTCGATGGCACCCATTGGTGTGGTTTCGTATCGGACGTCAAAAATCGCCGGTGAGCCGCCATAAAGAATCGGCGTGCCCGGATTGGCTATTTGGCTAATGACAACGCCGCTCAATGTTTCGGCTGTATGCTGTATGAGAGTTCCGGTCAGAGTGACCGGAGCTATAAATCCGGACAGTGGCATGGCAATAAATTCCACGGGGATGAAATACTTGGCGCAATCCAGCAGATTTTGCGAAGTTGTTTCGCTCCACTTTAAAGGGCTGGTCGGGCAGCATGAAAAGATGGTCAGAGGTTTTTCTTTCAGAGCTCCTCCGGACCCTCGAATAACGACCTGGAAATCTTTCATTACATCGAACGATTCGATTGTAAAAGCACCGGTGACAACAGGTTTTTTGCCGTAAAGAAGGCTTAAAAAGAGTCGATAGCTGTCGGAGATACCTTCGGAAACATCCGTACAAATCATAGCGGTACTCGTTGAGGCGATATTGTCGAGCTGTTCGGTAACCTTTACAAAGTTCACATAATCTGCGGTGACAGGCTTGCGTATTTTTCCTGTTTGAGAATCAAGGATATTCAGGGCCGTTGAGCCGGGAGTAAAATAAACATTATTGCCGGAAAAATCGTGAGTTTGCCGTGCAGTGACATCATAAAGCCCAAACGCCTCGGGAGCTGATTTCAGGGCATTATCAATGATCTGATTAGTCAGGATTGCGTGATGTTTTTCCATATCGACCTGACAACCATGGTCTGAGAGCATCTCCAGAATTGTTTTGTTGTGAATCTGGACTCCGAGAGTACAAAGTATATCTGTTGCTTCAGAGACAATCTTGCGGATAAGTTTGTCGGTCAGGAATCTTATTGCCGGCCTCATGCAATATTCTTTCAATAGTAATTTTAAATTACTATATGCAACATGTGAGCAATCCAGGACTTTTAACTTCCTTTTATGTACCAGATTAATCCTTAAATTACAACAATCCTGAATTTCTATTTGCAAATTTCAACAGTCATCCAGGAGAAGTGTACTTTACTGTCCACTTTCCTGTGAGTTTAGCACCTTTCGGTAATAAACACAAAAAACCTTTGCATACAATAATTTGACAATCATCGTTTCATACCCGGGCGCGGGCAGGAAGTCCATTTGCTGTTTTTTAATTGACCAGGCGTTTTCTAAGTCGGTGGATTGCCAGGAAGCCTATCAGAAAAATAAATGCGATTATATAAATCATATCGAGCAGCAGAGTCAGCTCGTAATTGCTCGTGCAGACGGCCCGGACTAATCTGACCGAGTGCGTCAGAGGGACCAATTCAGCAACCGGCCTGATAAAAGCCGGCAAATTTCTGATTGGAAAGACCACGCCGGAAAAGAAAAACATCGGTGAGATAAAACCGGTGAAATAAAAGTTAAAATGGTTGATTGTTTTGACGAACGAAGTCACCAGCAGGGAAATCGCCGAGAACATGACTCCTGTAAGGAAACCTATCAGCGGTGCGAACAAGCCGTATGGCAAAACGACAATCTTGAACATGGCAAGAATGCATAACACGGCAAAGGAGAAAAAAAGCCCTTTTGTGCCGGCCCAGATCATTTCTCCGACAATCAGGTTGTTGACCGTCATCGGGGCGGCGAGCATCCCGTCATAGACTTTTTCGAACTCCAGGCGGATAAATGTCCCGAAACTGCATTCGAAAGCGGAGGTAAACATTGCCGTGGTGACAAGCAGTCCCGTGCCGAGAAATTCGATATATCGAACGCCGCCCATAGGCTCGGTGATGTATTTGCCCAGCCCCAGTCCGATTCCGGCCAGAAAAATGAAAGGTTCCAGGAACGGCGGAAAGCCGTTACTCAGGATGTTCTTCGTATAGACGCGCATGTGGCGGTACCAGACGCTGTAGAGCCGCAGGTGAAGAGGGGGATATTGAAGGGCTTTACTGTCTGTCATTAAGCTGTCTCCCTGTGGCATGTAAAAACACATCCTCGAGATTGGTCTGCCTAATCAGGTAATTGCCGGACTCCAGACAACCGACGGCAAAATTTTTCAACACCTCGATTTCATCAGAATAGTAACGCATCACACCGGGAGCGTCTTCGATCCTGATATTGCTTTGAGATTGATTGCGGTACTCCGGTTTGATCAATTCCGTATCGAGAATCTCCAGAACATATTCTTCTATGTTTTGTTCCAGTAACTCGGCGGGTTTGCCCTCCATGATTTTCTGGCCTTTATGCATAATCAGCAGTTGGTCGCAAAGCTGGAACGCCTCTTCCATGTAATGGGTTGTCAGCAGAACCGTTGTCTGTTGCTTTTGCAGTTGACGGATTTTATCCCAGATCAGGTGACGCACCTGCGGATCCAGGCCGGTCGTCGGTTCGTCGAGAATCAGCAATCGGGGAGAATTTAAAAGTGCCTTGGCAATGACGAGTCTTCTTTTCATCCCGCCGGAAAGTTCCTTGATTTTGGAATCGGTTTTATCGGAAAGCTCGAAGAAATCCAGCAGGTATTCGATGCGTTCTCTGGCCTCTTTGACCGGCATATTGTAGAACTTGGAATAAATCATCAGGTTCTGAGAAACGTTCAGCTCGTCATCCAGGTTATTTTTCTGCTGGACAACGCCGGAAAGGTATTTAATCGCCAGTTCGTTTCTGGCAGGGTCGTATCCGAAAATATCCATCGCGTCGGAGAAATTTTTATCCCGGAGACATTTGCCGTAAATCATTTTCATCGCCGTGGTCTTACCGGCTCCGTTCGGACCCAAAAAGCCGTAACAGCTTCCGGCCTCGACCGAGAAACTCAGCTCTTGCACAGCACGGACCTTGCCGAAGCTTTTGCTGATATTTTGGATATTAATTATTGTTGCCATCGCAGATACAATATCATATCCGGCACAAAATTTCAGCTTTTCTATATCGTTTCTTGCAGATTATTAGATTTGGATTTGTCGTTTTATGGCAAAGGAGAATCTATTATCGATTAAAGAAAGTATGATCGATATTTAATCTGTAACAGGTAGCTTTGTAAATTTAGAATTTTCTGACCAGGCCGATCACGACAGCTTCGATGCGGCAGTTGTCTGAATAAATTGGCTGGAAATGATCGTTGGCCGGTTCGAGCCGGACCTGGTTTTGTTCTTTATAGAATCTCTTAAGAGTCGCGTTCTCATCATTCACGATGGCGACAATCAGTTGGCCGTCGTGAGCTATGCTGCTACGGCGGCAAATCACATAATCACCCGGGTGGATGTTTTCGTTAATCATGCTCTCGCCGTTGACTTCAAGGGCGAAAATATCATCGCCGGTGCCAAAACAGGAATCTAAGGACAGAGACTCCAGGTTCTCAACGGCTTCCAGAGGCAGACCGGCGGCAACTTGACCGGCTAAGGGGATCCCTTCCGGCTCATACGGGCGGGAATTAAAATCAGGCCCCGATGTACAACTAAGCAATTCTCGCGCTTTTGAACTGACCTTCAAAGAGCGAGCCTTGTTGGGCGAACCGGACAGAAGTCCTTTTCTTCGCAGTTCGCCGATATGTTCGAATACGGTGCTTCGGCTGATGTTTAATGCGATTGCCATTTCCGCTAACGTCGGTGAATAGCATCGATTCTGCTGATATTCGGCTATCATCCACAGCAATTCGAGTTGGCGCGGTGTGAGCTGTATTGCGGACTCTGTTGAACTTAGCGGCATTTTTCATTTCCTCCTTATCGCAGAAAGCTGGTTCACCGGAACCGGAGGTGTTTGTTATAGGCATATAAGGACTGGTACGCTTTAAACCAAGTACAACTGCTACTATCTCAACTGTTGAGACCAAAAACTTTATCAGAGAGCTTGACGGTCTGCAAGACTCCGGCGGTTCCGGCTGCCAGACAGAGACAAAATCGCCCCCGGGGCCAAACTTACACAATGGTTCTCCTTGGGAGTTCTCCGTGAGGAGTCCCAAGGACTGCCAACAGGCATGGCCAAGCCCATTACGGACAGTTTCTAGTTTTCTCTCCGGCATTGATTTCATTTGAGCACTTACCTTTGACAAAAAAAGTCAGCAATATGTAGCAGCACTTGTTACTATCGGCAAAGCCGCCGGAATTACCCAAACAAAAACCGAACAAAAACAGGTTAAATCTCATCTTTTTTCAGGAACCTTTTTTTAATCCTGATTCTCTCAAAAATATAGGACGAATCACTGAAAAATTCCTTGTGATCTATCTTTCAAAGCCCGGATCGATGGGATTGTTTTCTGGCCTTATAAGGAAAAAAATTATAATATGTGATATTGGTTGATAGGGGCGATAGTCTTTTTCCTTTCTAAATACGCCCTATTTGTGCTGTTTTAAGACTTAAGAGAACGCTGTATTACAGCCAAACAGTAAAAGAATGATTATGCGAGGTTGGATTATATTTATTTGTGTTGTAATTGCTTTTACGGCAGCCGTTTCTTATTCGGCTGATTCGGGAACGCCTGCCTTGGCGTTTCGGATTGGCAGACAGGTTGGAAAAGTGCAAACAAAATTGATTACGGAAGCCTCCGGGATTGCGGCAAGCCGAAAGAATCGAGGAGTATTATGGGTACATAACGATTCGGGTAATTCCGCAAGAGTGTATGCCCTGAATTTCGAAGGGGAGCTTCTGAGAACCTGCCGGATCAAAGGAGCTCGCTGCAGGGATTGGGAAGATATTGCCATCGGCCCGGGACGGGATAAACTATGCGACTATTTATATATCGGTGATATCGGTGATAACAGGGCCCGGCATTCGTCCATTACAATCTACCGTGTGCCGGAGCCGAAAGTGGATCCCAACAGCCTGTTAATGGATATCGAGATTGGTCCGGCGGAAACTATCGAGCTGGTCTATCCGGATGGGCCGAGAGATGCAGAGGTAGTTATGGTCGACCCTTCGAATGGTGACATTTATATCATTTCAAAACGCAAGTTATTTTGTCAGGTCTTTCGTGCCGCATCTGCTGAATTGACTCAAAAGCCGGTCCGATTAAGCCAGGTGGCCGTTCTGCCGTGGGCCCTGGCGGTAGGGGGTGACATATCGCCGGACGGAAGTTATATCATTGTCCGAAGCCTGTCCCATGCTTCGTTATGGATTCGGCAAAAAGATCAGCCCCTTTGGCAGGCATTCAGGCAAAAACCTTTCAATATCAAGTTAATGCCGGAGCCGCAGGGTGAGGCGATATGCTTCGACACCGACGGCCGAGGATTTTTTACGCTCAGCGAAAAGGCTCGTCAACCTATATATTATTATGCCAGATCGGACGAATCGAAAAAGACGGATGATTAGCTTTCTATATTGAATCCTTCATTAAACAGCAAATCCCGTTTAATTTTTTCTGTAAATGCGGCTAATTTCCGATGCAGTACAGTTTGTTGGCTGTGTGGATGAATAGGTGACTGTCGGCAATGGCAATTGAGCCCTGGACGAGTTTGTCCTGCATGTCGATTCGGGAAAGAATCCTGAACGTTTCACCGCCTGCTGCGAGAACAACAGCCTCGGCGGCTTCGTTAATACAATAGAGCTTATTGTCACCGGCCGTGACAGATGCCCACCAGGAAGTACCTCCGCCGAGCTTGCCCTGCCATCTTTGCCTCCCTGTTTTGGCATCGAGACAGGTCAGGGTTCCCTCTGTTCTATCCGCAAGGACATAAATATTGCCTTGATAATAAAGGGGGGTGCTGCAATCCGGCGATGGGCCTTTAAACATCCAGGCGATCTGATCGTCGCTCAGCGTTCCCTGCCCGCCGCTCTTGATCGCCAAAAGGCCCAGGCTGCCCCTCCGGCGGGATTCCAAAAATCAGGCCTTCGCCGGTCACCGGCGAGCTGATGTTCCGATCGATGCCGATCCTTTGTTCGGGGTATCCATAGCGCTAGAGTTCTTTGCCGGTTACTGCGTCGTTGGATGTCACGTTGGAAGCTCCGATGACGAGAAGTTCCGGAGGCCCGGTGCCCTGATAAAGGATCGGGGAACTATAGGAGTCCTGTGTCTCTTCCCGGGCATCGGTTTGACGTGGCTGTTTCCAGATATTTGTTCCTGTACCGGCATCCACCGCCAGAATGAAGGAGTCGAGACCTGTGCTCCTGGGAGTGCGATAGGCTGTATGGCGTCGCAGCACGAGGATATAAAGTTTGTTGTCGTAAAGCAACGGGCTCGAACTGTAGCCGTACTTGAGCGAAATATTGCCGTATTCTTCTTCGAGATTTCGGGACCAGAGAATGTTTCCCTCAATATCCAGTCCGGCTAAATCACCGGAACCATAGATAAAGTACACATGCCTGCCGTCTGTCACGGGTGAAGGTGTGGCAAGATTGTTGCGGGGGACATTTCTGCCGGATTCTCCCAGCTTTTTCCGCCAGAGTTCCTCTCCGTTTCGGGCGTCGAAACACATGGCCAAAAGGTCGTTGTTGTTTTTATCCGTCGAGCTTATAAAGACCTTGCCGCCGGCGATTACCGGAGTCGCCGAACCGGGGCCGGGCAGATCGATCACCCAGGTGACATTTTCTGTTTGGCTCCATTTGTCGGGTAGATTTTTCTCGTCGCTCGAACCATTTAAAAAAGGCCCTCGCCAGTGAGGCCAGTCACCGGCCGTGACTTGTGTTCCTATCAATATCATTAAGATGATTTGCGCGGTTGCTGTTTTTCTTTGGATCATTTCCATCTCGTTCTTCTGATTGTGGCACTGGGTTGCAAAAACACGTGGACGTCATTCGGCTCCGGAAATTCGTTCTCATGCATCCACCTGCCGTATCTACCCAAAGAGCGATGCTCTTGCTCGACTTTGAACGTCTTGAAACCGAAATATAATCCAATATCGCCAACGGCCAGGGATAAAAATGGCCCGATCATCGGACTTCGAATCACGAACCAGGGTTCGTCTCCCTTCCAGGGATTGTTGGATTTTTCCCAATATTTCGGAACCGGACGAATCATCTGGCCGGCCACAATATCAAATTTCATTCCAAAACCGTCAGATTGCTGTTCCTTCATATCATGGTCGAACCACAGCCCCCGCTCGTAGGAGCCCAAAGTCAGGCTTAAACCTCCGACGGAGCCTGTCTGACAGCCGGTTAACAATAGAATCATCAGTAAAAATAAACGTTTCATTTCAAATCGCATTGTCTCATATAGAGGCCGATTCGTCAAGATTTGGTCTGATCTAAGCCCCGCGCTTTCTATTTCTCATATGAGCTTAAGATAAAGAAAAAGTATCTTAATATTTTACTTGATTTCGTCAGTTTTTTTTATTATATTATATATGTTGCGAGTGCACACAGAGATCAGTTGGTCTCAAAACACCACCCGCGGTAATGGTGACTATTGGCACATCGCAGCTAAGGAGACGGGCCTACAATTAATTTAAGACGGATTGCCCAAGTCTCCTTTTTTTATGCGCTCATGTTCCATTGTTCGACGAATGGAAAAAGAATCCTCTCTATAACTTCTGGATATTATTTCTCGATTTAAATTTAATAAATTATCCCTTGTTGGTATGAAAATAAATAACTATAATTCCGGAGTCTTCCCATCAATGGCCGAGCAATAGATCTTTTAGGGTGTTGACACTGAGGTACCTTAGCCAGGAAGAAAAGGAGACGTACACGCTTCGTGCGGTTATTTGTTCGATGTGTCCAATGTCAGATTCAGGAGTTGAAGGATGTCTCATATTCAATGTAATCTTTTTAAGATGATATGCGTTCTCATGTTGATGTTATCCGTCAACAGCGGCGCTAACCAGTCCTCAGGCAAGCTTACGCAAGATGGATTTTCTTTTCGAGACTTGAATAAAAACAACGAACTCGATCCCTATGAGAATTCGCGGTTGGATATCGATCAACGCATTGAGGATTTGTTGAGTCAGATGAAGCTGGAAGAAAAAGTTGGTTTGATGTTTTACCCGATCATCGGCTTACGTCCGGACGGTTCCCCGGTTGAGGACCAATCCTTTTATTCTCAGATTGGCAGCACGGAGGCGATTGTTAAAAAGCATATGAACCATATAGGCAGCTTTATCCCGATGCGTCCGGAAATTATTGCCGCGTGGAATAATCACATACAAAGAATGGCTGAAAGGACGCGGCTTGGAATCCCGGTGACAATCTGCAGCGATCCCCGGCATGGAATTGACAAGCCCTATACAATCAACAATGCCCACTTCCCGGGTATCTCGAAATGGCCGGATGCGTTAGGTTTAGCGGCAGCCCGTGATATGGAATTAATCAAACAATTCGGTTCGATGGCCGCCCGGGAATACAGGGCTATGGGCATCACGGTGGCTCTGCACCCCATGGCGGACCTGGCGACCGAGCCAAGGTGGGGGCGCATTGCCGGAACGTTCGGGGAAGATGCCCAACTGGCGGCAAAATGTGTGAAGGCTTACGTTCAAGGCTTTCAAGGCGAAACATGGGGCCCCAATAGCGTCCTATGCATGACCAAACATTTCCCCGGCGGCGGTCCGCAAAAGGATGGCTGGGATTGCCACTATCTCTACGGCAAAGAACAAGTTTATCCGGGCGATAATTTTGACTATCATCTGATTCCTTTCAAAGCCGCTATTGAGGCCGGCACGGCGCAAATAATGCCGTACTACGCCGTTCCCATTGGGCAATTGCAGGAAGTGGTCGGCTTTGGTTATAGTAAAGAAATTGTCACGGACCTGCTTCGTAACAAACTGGGCTTTGATGGCGTGATCAGTTCGGATGGCGGTGTTATCACGGCGTATGTCTCTCAAGGTCAGGAACTCTCGTATGCCAAATGTTGGGGTGTGGAGAATTTATCCGTCAAGGACAGATTTAAAAAGGCCATTGAGGCCGGTCTGGATCAGTTTTTAGTGGAATGTACGCCGGAGATCGTCGTTGAATTGGTTCAGGAAGACGCTGTCACTCAGGAGCGTATCGATCAATCCGCAAGAAGAATCCTCCGGGACAAATTCAGGCTCGGTCTTTTTGAGAATCCCTATATTGATATCGACAAAGTACAAAAGGTTTGTGGCAATCCCGAATTCCAGGCGGCAGCCGATCTGGCCCAGCGTAAATCCATCGTCTTGCTTAAAAACGAAATCCAGGCAGGACAAAAAGTTTTGCCGCTTGATGGAGATAAAAAGATATTCCTTTTGAATATCGATTCCAAAGTGACATCTCAATATGCTGGAGTTGTGAAAAATCTTGATGATGCCGATGTCGTGATTGCCCGGCTCAACTGCCCTTATCAAACACGGCAAGGCCCTCTTGAATCCCTCATGCATCAGGGCGATCTTGATTTCAAGGGCGGGGATTTAAGACGCCTCGTAGAGCTTATGAAAGCAAAGCCGACAATCGTCTGCATCTATCTCGACAGGGCGGCGGTGATCCCTGAAATCGTCGAACAAGCGACGGCGATCCTGGCAACATTCGGCAGTAGTGATGCCGCTGTGCTGGATGTTATCTTTGGCAAATTCCGGCCGGCGGGGAAACTGCCGATTGAGCTTCCACGCTCGATGGAAGCTGTGAAAAGTCAGAAAGAAGATGTCCCGTATGATTCACTGAATCCCCTGTTCGAATTCGGCTTTGGATTGACGTATTAAAAGTCCATTCGAGTTGTGTCAAGCTTATCTGGCATCTTCTTATTCCATCTTGCGAATGCGCACTTCGATATCCTTTGAATCTTTCAATAAATCCACGAGCATGTTCGTATCCGTTCGTCCGAAATGATAGGGATACAGGATCTTTGGCTTCAAAGCTTTTGCCGCATCGGCGACCATTTCGGGTGTCATCGTGTATGGCAGGTTCATCGGCAAAAAAGCGATATCGATCTCTTTAAGCTGTTTCATCTCCGGAGTGTTTTCCGTGTCACCGGCGACATAGACTCTTTTATCGCCGAACGTCATCACATAGCCGTTGCCAACACCTTTAGGATGGAAATTTTTTTCTAAGTTATAAGCGGGAACAGCTTCGATTTTGATTCCCAGAATCGTTTTGACATCACCGTTTTTCATAATATTTCCGCCGGTTACTCTTTTTGCGCAGGTTTCGGTGAGGATAAGTTGCGTCTTTTTGGTCCGGAGAGTTTTAATTGCCTCAGGATCCAGGTGATCGCCGTGTTCGTGGGTGATGAGAATAAGATCGGCTTTCGGCATCTTTGTATAGTCGGCCTCTCTGCCGACCGGGTCCACATGGATAATCTTGCCGCCAAAGGTGAACATCAATGTTCCATGCCCGATACAGGTAATCTTCAAATCTCCGGCTTTAGTTTTGATGATATCTTCTTCGAAACCCAGTTCCGAGATAACCTGTTTTTGTTCGATACCTGTGACTTGCATGCCAACCGCATAGAGCGAAGTTCGGGCTGTGATAAAGAGCATCCGGTTGTCTTTACCGCCAAAAGTGACATTGGCCGGCTGTTCGGGAACTTTAATCGTTTCGATTTTTTTGCCTTCGGAATTATAAACCGCGACAACGGCAGTCGTCAGGTAAATGTTACCTTCGTTATCTATTGTCATCCCGTCACTGCCTTCCGGGGCGAAAAGTTTTTTATTCGACAGTGTTCCATCTTCATTGATAGTGTACGCAAACGTTTTTCCCCCGCCGTGGTCCGCCACGTAAAGAAGCTTGCCATCGGCAGTGCCGATGAGCCCGTTTGGCCTGATCATATCGTCGATAACTCGAATGGGTGTCTTGTGGTCCGGCTGGAGATAATAGACATGTTCGCCGTCCTGCTCCAGGTTGTTTCTGTTGCCATAGCACGGATCGGTGAAATAGATGCCACCTTTAGGATCGATCCAGAGGTCATTGAGACTGTTGAACTTTTTGTCCTGATAACTGTCAGTTAATACTGTCACCTGATTTTGTTTGCTGATGGAGACCAGTCGTCGGCCGCCACCTTCGCAAACTAAAAGATTGCCGCTCTTGTCAAAGAAAAGGCCGTTAGCACCACCCGAGTTTTCGCGAAAAGTCGAAAGTTTGCCCTTGGGGCCAGGCCCGTCCAGTGACCACTTGTGGATTCGATTGTTGGCAATGTCCGTAAAGAAGATGTTTCCTTGAGCATCCGCCGCTGGCCCTTCGGTAAAATTAAATCCACCGGCAAGTTTCTCGACCTTTGCCTCCGGTGCGACAACACTTTGTTGACCGGCACAAAAAGTGGTTGCTGAAATGACTAACAACGATGCTATAAGACTGTACCATTTACCGTTCATTTTTATTCCCTTTCACTTTCTCCGCCATGTCAATATTCCAGATATATTTCTGCGTTCGATACACGACAATGCCCATCACGATTAGGATCACGGCAAAAATATAGACGAGGATTTTTTCTATCCAGCCGGTACCAAAACATATGATAAGGAAGTTCAAAATAATAAAGTATATCCGCATTTCCGTCGGCCCGGCTCCTAAAAAAGTGATCTTAAATTCATTGGTCGCTCCGAAGGCCAGGTACGAACTGACCATAAAACAACCGGCCACCGGAATCAGAAAATAGACCATTTGCTTGGCAGGGCCCTCAAGCAGGAATGAATATCCTATCAATAACGAGCACATAAACACGAAATCCAGAAAGTGGTCCATGTAATAGCCCCACTTTGGGATGCCGGTGTCACGGAATCGGCCCAAAGTCCCGTCGAACGAATCCGTGAACCATTGCAGGACCAGCATCAGGGACGAGCACCACAGCCAGTGGAGATTATTCCTCGCCAGCCAGCCGAAGATAATCAGGCCGATAGACCAGTGAATCGTCATCAATGTCAGGTCGTAGCCATGTATCCATTTGGGAAACCGATGGATATTGCTGTCGATAAGCCTGCGTTCGTATGTGGCTAATAACGATTTCATCGGCAGTTTTCTGTCCCCGCCAAAAGTTTCATCTGCCATTGTCTTTACCCTCATTTTTTCAATTAGGTTAATTATTCCACGACCATAGAATACATCAGCCCCCATATACTTGCAAGTATCTTCATGAGGCGGATTTTTCTTCTACGAACTTTAGCTTGTTTTTACACTTCTGGAATGCTAAACTGGCTTTTTCGCGAGAGTTGCATCATATAGAGATATATTACGAAATGTCGTATTGGCGAAGAAATTAGTGTTTTATACAGACTATATAATTATCGTTGGCCATAATTCGAGTCGGATAAGATATGAACAGGCTATGTATCTTCATGGGTATGATGGTCTTTGGCTGGATTGGATGGTGGATAGGAGCCAGATTCGGTGGATTCATGACTGGCTTCTTCGCAAGCAGCATCGGCAGCATTGTCGGAGTCTATGTAGGCTGGCGCATCAACCGCGATTACCTAAGCTGAAACAGTCTGTTTTCCGCCAGAGGCTTGCGGGGACAAGCTTTCCTATTTTATAAAGACGGTATAAGCATTGTTGGACCAAGTATGAAGTGCCCGAACAGAATATCGCATGAAAAAAAGAGAGGTAAAAAATATGGTTAAAATACATCCACCGACACCAGAAGAAAGCCAGCAAATAGGGCTATCTGCAAAAGCGATTCGGAATTCACTGCACCCTTCAATATTTTTTTTCGGCTCAGCAAAAGAATCAGATACTCTGCTTGTTACATCATTAACCGCACAACGATTCCTAGTTGAAGAGATGAGGAATTTAAGCCTTCCCTGCATACTTATACTTTCGTATGCTGTGATCAGAGTGTTTATGATTGGTGCTAATGCCGATCTATTGATTTTAGTAGTTGGTCCAATTCTCTCTTTGTTTGCAACTTTTGCAGTCAGTATATACTTAATAAAATCTCTACAACGTGGCGAAATGTTAGAATTCTCAAGTTTTCATCATCTTTGGATTTTTTCGGTTATTATGACTCTGGTGAGCTTCATTCCACACCTTTTTGGACTTTATCTGATTCTGTTCAGAGGATTTTATCTGTTCGCTATTGATATTTCATTATTAAGACTACTCAAGTCACTGATATTCTTTATGTTGGGATACTGGATCGTAAAAAAGACGCGAATGATACAAGAGTTTCACTCTTCAGTCCATGAACAAATAGAGTCATATATTGATAAAAGTCTTTGAAACGTAAGAGATTGGATTATCATTCGCAAAGAGTTGCTTCTGAGGACAGGAAAAACATGGAAGAATGTAACTGGCTCACTAGGTAAACTTTCGCATTTATATCAATGGTTTAAGCGGCTGGAGCTAACGCTTCCAGC